>NZ_JBSWCE010000008.1:0-211596 GCF_056780015.1 Micromonospora sp. R311 | reverse complement strand
TTGCGTCACAACATGATCCTGGATGCCCTCTCTTCATACCCAGACATCGACCCCTGACATCGGAACTACTCGTCTAGCGGCGGCCGACCGTCAGCACCGGCTTGGTGACCTCGGCGAAGAAGTCGTTGCCCTTGTCGTCGACCACGATGAAGGCCGGGAAGTCCTCGACCTCGATCTTCCAGACCGCCTCCATGCCGAGCTCCGGGTACTCCAGGACCTCGACGTGCTTGATGCAGTCCTGGGCCAGCCGGGCGGCCGGGCCGCCGATCGAGCCGAGGTAGAAGCCGCCGTGCTGCTGGCAGGAGCGGGTCACCTGGGCCGACCGGTTCCCCTTGGCCAGCATCACCTGGGAGCCGCCGGCGGCCTGGAACTTCTCCACGTAGGCGTCCATCCGCCCGGCCGTGGTCGGGCCGAACGAGCCGGAGGCGTAGCCCTCCGGGGTCTTGGCCGGGCCGGCGTAGTAGACGGCGTGGTCCCGCAGGTACTGCGGCATCGGCTCACCGGCGTCCAGCCGCTCGGCGATCTTGGCGTGCGCGATGTCCCGGGCCACCACCAGCGGGCCGGTCAGCGAGAGCCGGGTCTTCACCGGGTACTTGGACAGCTCGGCGCGGATCTCGTCCATCGGCCGGTTGAGGTCGACCCGGACCACCTCGGTCGCGTCCAGTTGCGCCTCGGTGACGTCGGGCAGGAAGCGCGCCGGGTCGGTCTCGAGCCGCTCCAGCCACACGCCCGACGGGGTGATCTTGGCAACCGCCTGGCGGTCGGCGGAGCAGGAGACGGCGATCGCCACCGGGCAGGACGCGCCGTGCCGGGGCAGCCGGACCACCCGCACGTCGTGGCAGAAGTAGCGGCCGCCGAACTGCGCGCCGATGCCGAAGTTGCGGGTCAGCTCCAGCACCTCGGCCTCCAGCTCCAGGTCCCGGAAGCCGTGCGCGGTCATCGAGCCGGAGGTGGGCAGCGCGTCGAGGTACTTGGCGCTGGCGTACTTGGCGGTCTTCAGCGCGTACTCGGCGGAGGTGCCGCCGATCACGATGGCCAGGTGGTACGGCGGGCAGGCGGAGGTGCCGATCAGCCGCAGCTTCTCCTCCAGGAACTGCATCATCCGCGTGGGGTTCAACAGCGCCTTGGTCTCCTGGTAGAGGTACGACTTGTTGGCCGAGCCGCCCCCCTTGGCCATGAAGAGGAACTTGTACGCGTCCGGGTGGCCGTCCGGGTCCTCGGCGTAGAGCTCCACCTGCGCCGGCAGGTTGCTGCCGGTGTTGCGCTCCTCCCACATGGTCAGCGGGGCGAGCTGCGAGTAGCGCAGGTTCAGCCGGGTGTACGCCTGCCAGACACCGCGGGAGATCGCCTCGGCGTCGCTGCCGTCGGTGAGCACGTGCCGCCCGCGCTTGCCCATCACGATCGCGGTGCCGGTGTCCTGGCACATCGGCAGCACCCCGCCGGCGGCGATGTTGGCGTTGCGCAGCAGGTCGAGCGCGACGAACCGGTCGTTCGGCGAGGCCGCCGGGTCGTCGATGATCGAGCGCAGCTGGGCCAGGTGCGCGGGGCGCAGGAAGTGCGCGATGTCGTGCATCGCCTCGGCGGTCAGCGCGGTGAGCGCGGCCGGCTCCACGGTGAGGAACCGGCGGCCCCCCGGGCCGTTGACGACGTCGACGCCCTCGTCGGTGACCAGGCGGTACTCCGTCTGGTCCGGACCGGTCGGCAGCAAGGGAGCGTACGAGAACGCGGCGGCACTGCTCATGACCGGCAAGCCTAGGGCAGAGCGGTCGATCGGTCCCACCCGCCGGGTAGGTGCTGGGACGCCGCTCTCACCCGTCCTTGCCGCGGTCCGGGTCCGGGCAGAGTTCCCGCTTCGGGCCGCAGCTGTCGGCCGGCTCCGGGCCCACCTGACCGGTGCTGCCCGGGCCGGGGATGCCGCCGTCCCGGGTCGGCGGCGGTGCCCCCGCCGCGCCGCTGAAGCGCACGTATGCGATCTCCCGTCCCTCGCCGACGATCATGCCGTTCGGGCCGACCGCCAGCGCGTTCGCGGCGGTCCGTAGGACGGCCAGTTCCCGCCCGGTCCGCGGGTCGAGGGCGACCAGCCGGGACGGCTTCTCGTCGGCGACCAGCGCCGCGTACGGGGTGAGCGCGGCACCGGCCTTCGCGCCGGCCGACCGCCGCCACTGCACCTTGCCGCCGGCCAGCTCGCGGGCGACCACCGCGCCCTTGTCGGCCGTCCGGGCCAGCGCGTAGCGGTCGTCGACGGCGAGCAGCTTCTCGCCCCCGGCGCCGACCCAGAGCAGCCGACCGTCGTACCCGTCGAGGACCGCCTCCCGGCCGTCCGGGGCCACCCCGATCAGCACGTTCCGCGCCCCCTGTGGATCCTCCCGCTGCGCGCAGCCGGCGCTGTCGGCGGTGCGCAGGTTGATCCCGGAGCGGTGCCAGGTCTCCTGGCCGGTCGCCGGGTCCCGGCCGGAGATGGCGAAGTAGCAGCTGCCGTCCTGCGACCGGGCGGTGATCCGCAGCAGCCGGCCGCCGACCACGGAGAGCCGCTCGTCCCGGCCGGGTTCGACATTCTGCAGCACCCGGCCGGTGGCGGTGTCCACCACGTGCACCCGGCCGTCCACCGGGAAGCCGAGCAGCGGCGGCACCGGCTCCGGCCCGGCCACCTCCTCGTCGATCCGCACCGCGTCCAGCCGGCGGGTGCCGAGCAGACCGGGATTGTCCCCGAGCAGCCCGCTGCGCACCCCGGGCATGAAGGCCGTCCAGAGCGGGGTGGTGCCGCGCGGGTCCCAGGCGCTCAGCGTGCAGTCGGTGGCGTCTGCACAGTGCGCGTCCAGCAACAGGTTGCGGTACGTCCACACCGCCACCGCGTCGTCGTCGCGCCGGCGGGTGGCCCCGGTGACCGGGTCGAGCACCTCGTACCCCTTGACCAGCAGCTTGCCCACGACGACGACGGCGTCCCGGTCGCCGCCGGCCACCGCCGACCAGTCCGCCTTGCGCTCCCACAGCTGCGCGCCGGTGGCCAGCGCGCGGGCCTCGACCCGGGTGCGCTGCTCGACCACCACGGTGTCGCCGGCGAAGGTGACGCTGCGCGGGGTACCGCCGATCCGCTGCTGCCAGACCACGTCCGGCTCGGCGATCGGCTCGCTCCGGTCGACCCAGTCCCACAATCCGGGGAACGGGTTCCACACCCCGGTCGCGGCGAGGACCACGACCGCGATCAACGCGAGCAGCAACCCGCCGCGCACGCCGAGGCCGCTCCCCTTCGCCACACCGGACACGGTAGCCACGATCACGGAACTCCCGGGTCCCCGCGCCGCGTGTCGCCGGGCTTTCTCGACCGACCGGTCAGCGGCGGGCGGCGGAGCGGACCAGCGGCAGGGTCCGGTAGGGGATCTGCTCGGCCAGGGCGATGATCGTCGAGGCGCGGGTGATGCCCTCGTAGGAGACGATCTGGTCGATCACCCGCTGGAGGTCGGTGTTCGAGCGGGCCACGATCCGGCAGAGCAGGTCGCTGGACCCGGTGATGGTGTGCGCCTCCAGCACCTCGGGGATCGCGGCCAGGTGCGCGGCGACCGGGTCGTGCCCGTGCCGCTGGCTGATCTCCAGGGTGACGAAGCTGGTCACCGCGAACCCGATGGCGGCCGGTGAGATGTCCGGCCCGAACCCGCCGATCACCCCGCGCTCGACCAGCTTGTCCAGCCGGGCCTGGACGGTGCCGCGGGCCACGCCGAGCCGCCGGGAGCACTCCAGCACCCCGATCCGGGGCTCCTCGGCGAACAACTCGATCAACCTGGCGTCCAGTTCATCTAGCTGTACACCCTGACCATCATTCATGGGTTAGCACCCTACTGAATGCGCAACCTGACCAGCGTTCCCGTCGCCAGTTGCCCAGTGACGCCGGCCACCGCGATGCTCGGCGGAGGAACCATCAGTACGGCGACGGCCCACGAGGCCGGCCGGTACGCAAGGGAGGCCACCATGACCCAGGCGATCGACCGACCCGCCCCGACCGAAGAGGTCGACGTCGACGCGCTCGTCGGCGCCGTCGACCACGACATCAGCCGCGACCCGTTCCCGGTCAAGGGCCTGGACCACGTGCACTTCCTGGTGGGCAACGCCAAGCAGGCCGCGCACTACTACTCCACCGCGTTCGGCATGACCTGCGTGGCGTACCGCGGCCCGGAGCAGGGCTACCGGGACCACGCCCAGTACGTGCTGACCAGCGGCTCGGCCCGGTTCGTGCTGACCGGCGCGGTCCGTCCGGACGCCGAGGGCGCCGAGCACGTCGCCCGGCACAGCGACGGTGTCTCGGACATCGCGCTGGAGGTGCCGGACGTCGACGCCGCGTACGCGCACGCCACCGCGCAGGGCGCCACCGGCCTGGTCGAGCCGCACGACGTCAGCGACGAGCACGGCACCGTCCGGCTGGCCGCCATCGCCAGCTACGGCGACACCCGGCACACCCTGGTCGACCGGTCCCGCTACCGCGGCCCGTTCCTGCCCGGCTTCGTGGCCCGCGGGCCGATCGTGGACCGGCGGCCGATGATCGAGGCCGGCCTCCAGCCGAAGCGCTTCTTCCAGGCGGTCGACCACGTGGTCGGCAACGTCGAGCTCGGCCGGATGGACGAGTGGGTGGAGTTCTACAAGCGCGTCATGGGCTTCACCAACATGGCGGAGTTCGTCGGCGACGACATCGCCACCGACTACTCGGCGCTGATGAGCAAGGTGGTCGCCAACGGCACCCGCAAGGTGAAGTTCCCGCTGAACGAGCCGGCCGTCGCCCGCAAGAAGTCGCAGATCGACGAGTACCTCGAGTTCTACCAGGGCCCGGGCGCCCAGCACATCGCGGTGGCCACCAACGACATCCTGGCCAGCGTCGACGCGATGCGGGCGGCCGGCGTGGAGTTCCTGGACACCCCGGACTCCTACTACGACGACCCGGAGCTGCGCGCCCGGATCGGCGAGGTGCGGGTGCCGATCGAGCAGCTGAAGGCCCGCAAGATCCTGGTCGACCGGGACGAGGACGGCTACCTGCTGCAGATCTTCACCAAGCCGGTGCAGGACCGCCCGACCGTCTTCTTCGAGCTGATCGAGCGGCACGGCTCGCTCGGCTTCGGCAAGGGCAACTTCAAGGCGCTCTTCGAGGCCATCGAGCGGGAGCAGGAGAAGCGCGGCAACCTGTAACACTGTCGGCGTGACGCAGCCTCCGACGTACCCGATGCCGCCGGCGGGTGGGCCCGTGCCCCCCGCCGGCGGCTTCGCGCCGCCCGCCGGTCCCGCCAGTCAGGGGTACCCGGCGCCGCCGCAGTTCGCCCCGCCGGGACACCCGCCGCCGGGCTGGGCGCCGCCGCCAGGCTGGGCGCCACCGCCGGGCTGGGCGCCACCGCCGGGCTGGGCGCCACCGCCGGGCTGGGCGCCGCCGCCGGGCTGGGTGCAAGCGCCGGGTCACGCCGGGCCGCCGCCGACGCTCACCCCGGCGGGTCAGCCGCTCGCCAGCTTCAGCGACCGCCTGCTGGCCATGCTGATCGACACCGCGGTCTTCTACGTGGTCGGCCTGGTGCTCGCCGTGCCGGCGTTGATCATCTTCTTCGCGGTCGTCATGCCCGACCTCGTCCGGATCGAACCCGACGGCAGCGTGCCGCAGCCGGATGTCGTCAAGGACCTCCTGCTGCCGTTCCTCTGGATGGAACTCGCGATCATCGCGATCTCGTTCGTCGTGGCCTACGTCTACCACGTCGAGATGATGTTCCGGACCGGCCAGACCTACGGCAAGAAGGTCATGAAGCTACGGGTGGTGCCGCTGGATCCGGCCCGTACCCTCGACCGCCGGATCGCCGTCCGGCGGTTCCTGGTGCAGAACGTCGTCGGTCTGGTGCTTCTCGGCTTCAGCTACCTCGACGGGCTCTGGCAGCTGTGGGACAAGCCCTGGCAGCAGTGCCTACACGACAAGTTCGCCGGCACCGTCGTCGTTAAGGTTGCTCCGTGAGCGTCGAACCCGGCTGGTACGTCGACCCCGCCGACCCCGAGACCCGGCGGTACTGGGACGGGGAGGGGTGGATCGGCGCGCCGATCCCTGTCGACGCTGCGGTCCCCGAGGGTCCGCCGCCGGCCGAGCCGGCTCCCGCCGCGCCGCCCATCCCGGCCGCCCCGGTCAGCGCGCCGGGTGCGCCGGTCAGCGCGCCGGGTGCGCCGGTCTCGGCGCCGGGCACGCCGTCCGGCGTGCCGCATCCCGGGCCGGGACACCCAGGGCAGGCCTACCCCGGCGCCGGCCTGCCGCCGGGCTGGGGACCGGGACACTGGCCCGGCCGGCCGCCCGAGCCGCGCCCGCACGGGCTGCCGCTGGCCGGCTTCGGCTCGCGGCTGGTCGCCCGGCTGATCGACTTCGGCATCGTGTTCGCGCTGAACGCGGTGGTGAACGGCTGGTTCGTCTGGCGGCTGATCGAGGAGGTCACCCCGTACTGGCGGGAGGTGTTCCGGCGGGCGGTGGCCGGCGACACCTCGACCGAGGGACTGCCCCAGCCCAGCGAGCAGGCGGGCGGGTTGCAGATCGTCATCCTGCTGATCGCCACCGCGCTCTGGCTCGCCTACGAGGTGCCGACGACGGCCTCCGGCGGGCAGACCTTCGGCAAGCGGGTGATGGGCGTCAAGGTGGTGCCGCTGGCCGGCGACGAGCCGCTCGGCTTCGGCCGGGCGCTGCGCCGGTGGAACACCCTGGGCCTGCCCACCCTGCTCTGGTACTGCTGCGGCCTCGGTCTGCTGCTCCAGCTCGTCGACGCGCTCTCCCCGCTCTTCGACCACCCGCTGCGTCAGGCGCTGCACGACAAGCGCGCCCAGACCGTGGTGGTCCAGGTGCCCCACGCCCCCCGCCCCACCCCGAACGACCGCACCACACCCCCGGGAGACACCCCATGACCGACACCGGACGCCGCCAGCCGGCGGTGCGACTGACCCGCGCCGACCTGGACGCGCTGCCCAACTACGTACCCGGCCGCAGCCCGGCCGACCTGGCCCGCGAGCTGGGGCTGCCCGAGGCGATCAAGCTGGCCAGCAACGAGGTGCCGTACGGGCCGCTGCCCGGCGTGGTGGAGGCGGTCACGGAGGCCGCCGCCGGGGTGCACCGCTACCCGGACATGGGCGTGGTCGCGCTGCGTGAGGCACTGGCCGAGCGGTACGGCGTGGCCGCCGACCGGATCGCCACCGGCTGCGGTTCGGTGGCGCTGGCCGAGCACCTGGTCCGGGCCACCTGCCTGCCCGGCGACGAGCTGCTCTACGCGTGGCGCTCGTTCGAGGCGTACCCGATCATCGCGGCGACCAGCGGCGCGACCAGCGTGCGGGTGCCCAACGACGCCGGGCACGGGCACGACCTGGCGGCGATGGCGGCGGCGGTGACCGACCGGACCCGGATGATCCTGGTCTGCAACCCGAACAACCCGACCGGCACCGCGGTCCGCCGGGCGGAGCTGGACCGGTTCCTCGACGCGGTCCCGGACGACGTGCTGGTGGTGATCGACGAGGCGTACCGGGAGTTCGTCACCGACCCCGAGGTGCCGGACGGGCTGAGCTACCTCGACCGGCCGAACGTGGCGGTGCTGCGCACGCTGTCCAAGGCGTGGGGTCTGGCCGGCCTGCGGATCGGCTGGTTGGTCGCCCAGCCCGAGGTGGCGGCTGCGGTGCGCAAGGTGGTCACCCCCTTCTCCACCAGCATGGCCGCGCAGGCCGGCGCGCTCGCCGCGCTGGCCCAGGCCGCCGAGGTGGAGCGGCGGTGCGCCCTGGTGGTGGCCGAGCGGGACCGGGTCACCCAGGCGCTGCGCAAGCTCGTCCCGGACGTCCCGACCAGCCAGGCGAACTTCGTCTGGCTGCCGCTGGGCGACCGGGCGGTGGACTTCGGCAAGGCGTGTGAGGCGCGCGGGGTGATCGTCCGGCCGTTCCCCGGCGACGGGGTCCGGGTGACCATCGGCACCCCGGCCGAGAACGACGCCTTCCTCGCCGCCGCGGAGTCGGCGCTGGCCTGAGCCCGGGGCCGGTCCGGTCCGCCATCCCCCCGCGGACCGGACCGGACGTCCCGGCCGGCCGTCACCGGCTGCCGCTCTCCGGCACCGTGATGTCGGCCCCGACCGTCCGGGACGACTCGACCGTCCGGGCCGGTGCCGCGGCATCGACCGGCGACGGGGTGAGCAGGATCAGGATCGCGCCCAACAGGGCAGCCAGCAGTCGCACGAGTGGGACTATAAATAACTTATGTCCGTTTTGTCGAGTAGCCGGGAGGCTTCGGCGGGTCACGTCGCGGCGAGGATCACCGGCTCCGACGTGAGAAAGTAGCGCTGGTCGTCGCCGTCCGGGTCGACCGGCCTGCGGAGCCGCTCGACGGCCACCCAGCCGTCCACCGCGTACGCCGCGCCGGGCGCCCAGCCGGTGCCGTCGGCACCGGCGGTCATCGGGAACCGGGACAGCTGCACCCCGGTCGCCGAGTCCAGCGTCACCAGGTCGTTCGCCTCGGTCAGGAAGTGCACCCGCAGCGGCTCGACCGCGATCACCCGGCCCGGCCCGAGGTCGGGCCGGCGCCACAGCTCGGCGCCGCTGCGGGCCGGCCGGCCGACCAGCACCCCGTCGACCACCGCCACCGCCTGCTCCCCGACCAGCTCGGCGTCCGGCCGGTCCAGCTCGGGAGCGGCGACCGGCTCCCCCGCCCCGAGCAACCAGCCCCGCCCGCCGCCGTCCCCCGGCCCGGCGGTACGCAGCCCGGTGCATCCGGACCGGCCGGTCCGGCAGCCGAGCGGCGTCACCACCAGCCGCTCACCGGCTCCGGCCGGACGCCAACGGCTGGCCACCGCCCCGGTGCCGGCGTCCCGGAACTCGACCGCGGCGGGCCCGGCGCAGGCGTCCACGGTGACCAGGTGGCCGCTGGCGGTCGCGCCCACGAAGTCCCGGCAGCTCGGGTCGACCTCGGCCCGCCACAGCTGCCGGCCGTCGGTCAGCCCGACTCCGCGTACCGCGCCGTCGCCCGAGGCCACCACCACCTCGCGGCCGTCGGCGGCGCGGGTCACCACCAGGCCACGCGGGTTCCAGACCACCGCCGCCCCGGTCCGCCGGACCGTGTGCTCCCCCACCGGCTCCGGTCCGTCGGCGCGCCAGATCACCCGCCCGGTACGCGCGTCCAGCGCCACCAGCCGCCCGTCCGACCAGCGGCTGACCACCGTGGTCCCGCTCGCCACCACCCCGTCCAGCTCGGCCGGCCAGCGCCGGTACGACCAGAACGGCGTGGTGCGGTGCCGCCCGTCGACCGGGCGGTCGGCGTAGACCTGCCGGTGGCCGGCGTACACCCGGAGCCGGCCGTCCACGATCAGCGGGGCGACGGGCAGCCGGCCGACCACCCCCACGGTCGGCCCGGGGGGCGGCGGATAGTCGGCTCGGGCGACCGTACTGACCTCGGCGGGGGCGAGCACCCGGTAGACCGTCACGGCGACCGCGGCGACGACGAGCAGCGCCGCGACCACGATCACGATCCGCCGCCGGCCCTTCGCCAACCCCATGCCGCACCTCCGCCCGGCACCCTACCCAGCGGAGCTGGTGGCAGCCTGGTCAGGTTGCCGGCCGGCGACGACCACAGCACTCGGCCCGGTCGGCGTCAGGCGGCCTCGGCCGAGCCGGCGGTGGCCGCCGCGGCGGCGAGATCGGCGAGGTCCCGCCGCAGCGCCCCCTCGACCGCCCGGGCGGCCAGCCCGCCGAGGAGCAGCGCGAGCACCCGGCCGTACGGCGCGGTCGGCACCGCCTCCTGCTCGACGGTGACCGCGGTGCAGCCCCGGCGGCGCCGCTCGACCTCACGCAGCGTCCAGGTGATCCGGTAGTCGACCCCGGCGCCGGGCGAGCTGAGCACGAGCCGGCGGGGCGGCTCCGCCTCGACCACCACGAACTCCTCGACCAGCGCGCTGCCGTCGGGCTGGCGGCGGGACTCCCGCCAGGCGGTGCCCGGCCCGAACCCGCCGGAGGTGAGCAGCTCGACCGGACCGGCGGCGCCGGTGCGGGCGGTCCGCAGCCGCAGGTCGGTCAGGAGGCGCCAGACGTCGACGGCGTGCGCCTCGATGAACTCGGTAACCGCCACCGTCGACATGCCAACCTCCCGTGGCGTCGACGGTACGCCGGGTGAGCGCGGAACGGGGACTCCCCGGCGAAACTTTCACCACCCGCGGCCCGGACGGCCGGATCAGGTCGATGTCGGCGACCCCGCCGGCGGCCCGGCCGGCGCGGCCACCCGACCCCGCGGTCCGCCGGTCAGGGCCGGAACTGGCCGGCCCGAATCGCCTCGACGAACGCCGTCCACCCCGGCGGGCTCACCGCGAGCGTCGGCCCGGCCTGGTCCTTGGAGTCGCGCACCCCGACCACGCCGACCAGGTTGTCGGCCACCTCCACGCAGAGCCCCTGGTCGTTGGAGCGGCTGCTGGTCCGCCAGACCGCGCCCGCGAACTCGTTCATCGTCGTCATCTCCCTTGCCTCGACGGGACGCCGTGCCGCGCCGGGACCGGGGCCGGAAGGGGGCGCCGGCCCGGCCCGGCGCGGCACGGCGACGGAATCCGGGACGATCAACGCGACAGTGACGGGCCCCGGTCGCACACTCGGTGCGACCGGGGCCGGGAAAGATCGAGAGGGCCGGTCAGCGGGCCGGGAGGATCGTCCCGGTCACCTCGCCCAGCGCCACCGTGGTGCCGTCCGGGCCGGGCGCGGTGGCGGTGACGGTCACCGTGTCCCCGTCCTCCAGGAAGGTCCGGGTCTCGCCACCGGCGAACTTCACCGGCTCCGCGCCGCCCCAGGTGAGTTCCAGGAACGAGCCGACCTGGTGCCGCTCCGGGCCGGAGACGGTGCCCGAGGCGTACAGGTCGCCGGTGCGCAGCGAGGCGCCGTTGACGGTCAGGTGGGCCAGCTGCTGGGCGGGCGTCCAGTACATGGTGGCGAACGGCGGCTCGCTGACCTGTTCGCCGTTCCACCGCACCGACAGCCGCAGGTCGAGCCCCAGACGCGGCACGTCGCGCAGGTAGTCGGCGACCGGCGGGTCCTGGTCCGGGGCCGGCACGAACGCGTCGCCGAGCGCGTCCAGCGGGGTGACCCAGGCGGAGACGGAGGTGGCGAAGGACTTGCCCAGGAACGGGCCGAGGGGCTGGTACTCCCAGGCCTGGATGTCCCGGGCGGACCAGTCGTTGACCAGCACCACGCCGAAGACGTGGTCGGCGAAGTCGTCGACGCCCACCCGGCTGCCCAGCGGGCTCGGCACGCCCACCACGAAGCCGACCTCGGCCTCGATGTCGAGCCGGACGCACGGGCCGGTGACCGGCCCCTGCGCGCTGGCCCGCTGGCCGGTGGGGCGGACCACCGGGGTGCCGGAGACCACCACGGTGCCGGCCCGGCCGTGGTAACCGATCGGCAGGTGCTTCCAGTTCGGCAGCAGCGGCGGCTGGCCGGGACGGAAGATCTGCCCGACGTTGGCCGCGTGGTGTTCCGAGGAGTAGAAGTCGACGTAGTCGGCCACCTCGAACGGCAGCTGCATCCGCGCCTCGTCCAGCGGGACCAGCAGCGGCTCCACCTCCGGCCGGTGCGCGGCGTCGGTGAGCAGCTCGGTGACCCGCTGCCGGACCGCCGTCCACTGCGGACGTCCGAGCGCCATGAACTCGTTGAGGGTGGGCCGGCCGAGCGCCCCGGCGGCCAGCACCAGGCCGGCCGCCTCCGCGCCGGCCAGGTCCAGCACGAAGTCCCCGATGCGTACGCCGATCCGCGGCTCACGCCCGTCGTGGCGGAACACCCCGTACGGCAGGTTGTGCACCCCGTACGGCGAGCCGTCGGCACCCGTCACCCAGCTCATGCCGGCCCTCCGCTGCGCCGAACGGTCCGAGTCCCGGCCGCGTCGGTGGATGCCGCAGCATCGACACGGCCTCGGCCGGGGGTCGGACTGTGAGCAGTGCCGCCATGAGGCACCACCGGCCTGCGACGATCGTTCGCTCGCTGACGCTCGCTCATGCGTCGATGCCCCCGTTCACCAGCCCCAGCCGGATCAGATCGGTCAGTGGTTCCAGGATGCTGCACGATCCGTAGCCGATCCACAGCGGACGCGCGGTGTCCAGCCGCGCCTCGGTCCACTGCACCAGCGGGCGCGGGTCGGCGGCGGTGAGCAGCTCGGCGACGGTCCTCGTACCGGCGCCCTCGGCCGCGGCGAGGGTGGCGGCCAGCACGTTGCCGAAGCCGTGGTGGGTGAAGCCGGTCTCCGGGTCCAGGTGCCGGACGGCCTGGTGCAGCCCGGCGGTCAGCTTGAACGGCAGCTGGCGGTCGCGGCAGGCGCAGATCACCGCGGCCAGCTCGGCCGGGGTGGGGAACAGCTCGGCGGCCAGCCCGCCGGTGCGGAACTTGGCGGCGATCGGCACCCCGTCCGCCCGGGCCGCGGCGAGCGCGTCCAGCGCGTCCATCAGCCCGAACGTCAGCGGCAGCTCGGCGTAGACGGCGTCCACGCCGGCCAGCTCGTCCGTGACCCGCAGCAGGTCGGTCAGGCCGGGCAGTGGGTCCTCGCCCCGTTTGGCCACCGCCACCTCGACCTGGCGGGCCGTCACGCCGTCCGGTGCCAGGAACGACAGCGCGAAGGGGAGGCCCTCGATCCCGGTGTCACCGATCACCCCGACCACGAAGCCCTCGGCCGGATCGACGAGACCGCTCAGCTCGCCCGCCGCGACGGCCGAGGCCGGGACCAGGAGCGGGCCGACCAGGTCGGCGTACCAGGAGGCGCGGTGCCGCCGGTGCGCGGCCACGGCGTCGGGCAGCGACGCGCTGCCGGGCGGGAAGACTGCGGCGTCGTCGACCAGGCCGTCGAGGAGCGCGGGCACCTGCGTTGACACGAGACAAGAATGTACGGGACGCTACAAGGAACGGACAACAGCGTCCGATTATCGGACGCTGACCGGCCGGTGAACGGACGAATCCGGGAGGCGAGATGCCGTACTACCGCAGCGTCGGCGAGGTGCCGCGCAAGCGCCACACCCAGTTCCGCCAGCCCGACGGCAGCCTCTACGCCGAGGAGCTGATGGGCCAGGAGGGCTTCTCCTCCGACTCGTCCCTGCTCTACCACCGGCACGCGCCCACCGCGATCGTGGCCGCCGAGGAGTTCACCCCGCCGGCGTTCACCCGCACGCCCAACCTGCCGCTCAAGCCCCGCCACCTGCGCACCCACAAGCTCGACGGCACCGGCGCCGACCCGGTGCTCGGCCGGCAGTACCTGCTGGCCAACGACGACGTCCGGATCGCGTACGTGCTGGCCGACCGGCCGTCGCCGCTGTTCCGGGACGCCACCGGCGACCACTGCCTCTATCTGGAGTCCGGCGCGCTGCGGGTGGAGTCCACGTTCGGCGTGCTCGACGCGGTGGCCGGCGACTACGTCATCATCCCCACCTCGACGGTGCACCGGCTGGTGCCGACCGGCGACGAGCCGGCCCGGCTGCTCGCCATCGAGGCGGCCGGTCACATCGGTCCGCCGAAGCGCTACCTCTCGGTGCGCGGCCAGTTCCTGGAGCACTCGCCGTACTGCGAGCGGGACGTCCGCGGACCGGACGCGCCACTGCTGGTCGACGGCGAGGAGGCGGAGGTGCTGGTCCGGCACCGCCGGGGCTGGACCCGTCATGTGTACGCCCACCACCCGTTCGACGTGGTCGGCTGGGACGGGCACATGTACCCGTGGGCCTTCTCCATCCACGACTTCGAGCCGATCACCGGCCGGATCCACCAGCCGCCGCCGGTGCACCAGACCTTCCAGGGCCCGAACTTCGTGATCTGCTCGTTCGTGCCCCGCAAGGTCGACTACCACCCGGACGCCATCCCGGTGCCCTACAACCACCACAACGTCGACTCCGACGAGATGCTCTTCTACACCGGCGGCAACTACGAGGCCCGGCGCGGCTCCGGCATCGAGCAGGGCTCGATCTCGCTGCACCCGTCCGGCTTCACCCACGGCCCCCAGCCCGGCGCGGCCGAACGCTCGATCGGCGTCGACTACTTCGACGAGCTCGCCGTCATGGTCGACACCTTCCGCCCACTCGACCTCTGCGACGCCGGCCGGTCCTGCGAGGACGACGGCTACGCCTGGACCTGGGCGCGCCGCGGCTGAGGCACACCCGTCAGCCGCCAGCCGGCGTGATCGCGGCCTGACCACCGGGCCACGATCACGCCGGCCGCGCTGACGACCGGCCGCCGGCGACATCCTGCCGCGCGTCGCCGCCGTCCAACTGGGCGGCGTCCTACGGCTGCGGCTCGCGGAGACGCTGCGCCTGACGCTGGCGGGTCACGGCAACGACGAGATCGCGCGGACCGTCACCGCAGACGTCCGCACCGCCTTCGCCGACTGGAGCCCTCCCTCGGCGACTACGCCGTTCGTCCCGCCCCTGACCCGGCGGGGCCATGGGGGTTCAAACCTGGGTGCGGGTGAAGACGGCGAACACGGCCGCCGCGGCGGTGGCGATGGCGAGGACCAGCGGCCACGGGGTGCCGACCAGGGCGTAGAGCAGGATCAGCAGGGGCGCGCCGGCGGCCGCGTAGACGGCGAGGGCCAGCATCCGGTCGGAGCGGAGCAGGCTGGGCAGGATGGTGCGGGTCAGGCCGGGCAGCTTGGCGGCGAAGCGCCAGACGACGATGCCGCCGCCGGCCGCCGCCAGCACCGCCGCGAACCGGGAGAACCCCTCGCTGCCCGGGGCGAGGCAGGCGATCGCCACGGTGGCGATCATCGTCCAGCCAGCCCCGTAGAGCACGAGCCGGCGTACGCCGGCCGAGATCGTGCGGCCGGAGTCGACCCGGCCGGGGCTTATCGCGGCCGCCTCGGCCAGGTGCTCCAGCGCGTCGCTCCAGCGCCGCTGCTCCAGCCGCAGCACGCCGATGTCGTGCCGCGCCTCGGCCAGCTGCGGGTCCAGCCGCAACGCCTCCCGGTAGGCCCGCTCGGCCAGGTCGAACAGCTGCATGTTGGCGGCGACCAGACCGAGCACCAGGTGCGCCTGCGGCTCCTCGGGAGCCAGCTCCACCCCGCGCCAGGCCGCGTTCAGTGCCGGCTGCCCGTTGCGCGAGCCGGCCAGGATCGCCGCCGCGCTCCGCTGGGCGTACGCGTCGTCCGGGCCCAGCGACAGGATCTGGTCGGCGGTCCGCGCCGACTCGGCGTACCGCTCCAGGTCGCCCAGCGCCAGGCCGCGGGCGACCAGCGGCGGGACGGCGTTCGGGGCGGCGGCCGCCGCGGCGTCGGCGGCGGTGAGCGCCTCGGCCGGCCGGCCGGCGGCGAGGTGCACCCGGGCGAGCATGGTCAGCGCCGCGGGGTTGCCCGGTTCCAGGGCGACCGCGTAGGCGATCTCCGCGGCGGCCTCGTCGTAGCGGCCGAGCTCGGCGAGGAGCTGGGCGCGCTGGAGGTAGCCGTCGGCGGCGGACTGGTCGGAGGCGGCGTCGCTGGACATCGCGGCGAGCCTAGGCGGCCGACGCCGGGTACACCAGGGCCACCGCGATACCGGTGAGCCCCTCGCCGCGGCCGGGGAAGCCGAGGCCGTCGGTGGTGGCGGCGGAGACGCTGACCGGCGCGCCGACCGCCGCGGAGAGCACCTGCTCGGCCTCGGCACGGCGCGGCCCGATCTTCGGCCGGTTACCGACCACCTGCACCGAGACGTTGCCGATGGCGAACCCGGCGGCCCGCACCCGGCGGGCGCTCTCGGTGAGCAGGGCGACGCCGGACGCGCCGGCCCACTCCGGCTCGGCCACCCCGAAGTTCGACCCGAGGTCGCCGAGTCCGGCGGCGGAGAGCAGCGCGTTGCAGGCGGCGTGCGCGACCACGTCGGCGTCCGAGTGGCCGGCCAGGCCGTCCTGGTCGGGCCAGAGCAGGCCGGCCACCCAGCACGGCCGGCCGGGCGCGAAGGCGTGCACGTCCGTGCCGATGGCCACCCGGGGAACGATCATGGAAAGAGGGTACGCGTCAGCCGCCGGTGGCCAGCAGGTGCTCGGCCAGCGCCAGGTCGAACGGACGGGTGATCTTCAATGCGTACTCGGAGCCGGGGACGCAGCGCACCGGCACGCCCTGCTTCTCGACCAGGCCGGCGTCGTCGGTGAGCGGGTCGCCGGCGGCGGCGTGCGCGGCGGCCAGCACCGCGCGGCGGAAGCCCTGCGGGGTCTGCACCGCCCGCAGGGCGGAGCGGTCGACGGTGCCGAGGACCACCTCGTCGGCGCCGACCTCCTTCACCGTGTCGACCACCGGGAGCACCGGGATCACCGCGTCGTGGCCGGCCCGGACCGCCGTCGCGACGGATTCCACCAGCTCGGGCGGGGTGAGCGCGCGCGCCGCGTCGTGCACGAGGACGATCTCGGGACCGGCGGGCACCGCGGCCAGCGCGGCGGCCACCGAGGCCTGCCGTTCCGCGCCGCCGGGCACCACGGTCACCGGGGCGACCGGAGCGAGCAGCGCGCGGACGGCGTCCACCTCGGCGGCCGGGGCCGCCACCACGATGGTGTGCACCGACGGCGCGGCGGCGAGCCGGCGGACCGCGTGCACCAGCAGCGGCTCCCCGGCGAGCGGGCGCAGTGCCTTGGGCCGGCCGGGACCGAGGCGTACGCCGGCACCGGCCGCAGGCACGAGGACCGCGACGTCACCGCGCGGATTGAGCTGCGCGGTCACGTCGCGGTCCTCGGTGGTTTCTTCGCTACGAATCGGGTACGACGATGCTGTGGGGACTAGGCCTCGGTGAGCACCTTGTCGAGCAGCGTCTCCGCCTCGTCCTTGGTGCTCTTCTCGGCCAGCGCGACCTCGCCGACGAGAATGTCGCGGGCCTTGGCGAGCATGCGCTTCTCGCCCGCGGAAAGACCCCGCTCCCGCTCCCGGCGCCACAGGTCGCGGACGACCTCGGCCACCTTCAGCGGATTGCCGGAGGCCAGCTTCTCCAGATTCGCCTTGTAACGCCGCGACCAGTTGGTCGGCTCCTCGGTGTGCGGAGCCCGGAGAACGTCGAAGACCTTGCCCAGGCCCTCTTCGCCGACCACCTCGCGCACACCCACGATCTCGGCGTTCTCAGCGGGTACCCGGACCGTCAGGTCACCCTGCGCGACCCTCAGGACGAGGTACTGCTTAGGCTCGCCCTTGATGACCCGAGTCTCGATTGCCTCGATGAGTGCGGCCCCGTGGTGGGGGTAAACAACGGTCTCGCCGACACTGAAAACCATAGGTTCGAAACCCCTTTCGCTGTGTCTAGGGTAACACGCTCAGGCACCGATGTCTCACCGCTGTCCTGACCGTTGGCGCAGCTCAGGGGCCCTGTGAGAGGTATTTCTTCAGCTTGACAGGCCGTCAAACCGATGGTTTGAACACGCTCCGTGAGGTGTGGATGACGTCCCGGTACGGATGACGCGAACGTCGAGATCAAGGGCTATGCGCTCGTCCCATGGTATCCCGCTGGGCCCCGGCGCGCCCAGGTGTAGCGGCAGGAGGCCCGGTGCGGGACGCTGGAGGGACGAGCCGCTGTCCGCTCCCGAGCCGTTTCAGGGGGGTCCGATGGGCAAGCCTGACGCCGAGGGCCCCGGGCTGCCCGACCTGCCCCCGGAGTGGGGCCGGGTGGTCGTCCCGGACGACGCCTCCGCGCTCGCCGAGGAGGCCGCGCGGATCCGCCGCGAGCTGCGCCGGGCCGGCCGCGCCCACCCCCCGCTCGCCTTCCCGCTGCTCGTCCTGCTGGTCGCGGTGCTCACCACGGTCGCCGGGCTGTTCGTCGTGACCTGGCCCCGCTCGGCCCGCACCGACCAGCCGACCGTGGCGCCCCGGCCGACGCCGGCCGACCTGACCGGCCGCTCCCTGCCGGCGCTGGACCTGGTCGACGCCGGGCAGTCACCGGTGCCGCTGCGGGGCCTGCTGCCCGCGGCGATCGTCCTGGTCGACGGGTGTGCCTGCCCGGACCGGGTGGCCGAGGCCGCGGCCGCCGCGCCGGCCGGGGTCACCGTGGTGAGCGTCGCCGGCGGCCTGGCCGGCACCCCGCCGCCCGCCCCGGGCGTCCGCCCGCTCGCCGACCCGGCCGGCGGGCTGCGCTCGTTCCTGCATCTGCCGGCCCGCCCCGGCACCGCCAGCGTGCTCCTGGTGGACCGTTCCGGCGTGCTGGTGCGGGTGGTGCCCGAGGTCCGGTCGGTCGAGGACTACCGGGCCGACCTGGCCCGCCTCGCCCGCTGACCGCTCCCGGCCGGTCGGGCGCCGGTCAGGGCACCACGACCAGTCGCGCCTCGACCCGGACCGGTTCGGCGCCGGCGGTCGAGAGGGTGACCCGGAGCGGCCCGCCCCGGCCGGTCACCTGGGTGGTGACCAGCGAGCCGTCGCAGCCGCTGGTCAACGGGTCGCCAGCCCGTGCGCCGATGACCGAGACCAGCAGCTCGCCCGGCCCGGTGCAGCGGAACTGGAGCACGTGGCGGGCGCCGTACTGGCCGGCGGTCTGCCGGGTGACCGGGCGCTGCGGGGTGAGGGTGGCCCGCTCCCGCCAGACGAGGTCGTCGGGCCGGTCGAGCCAGCCGTCGTCGTCGTAGCTCGGGAAGGGTTCGACGGGGCCGACGGCCGACCGGCGGTCGACGGGTAGGGCGGCGCCGGTGGCCGGGTCGACCCGGAAGGTGAGTGCGCGGTCCGAGTCCCGGACCACCACCTGACGGCGGGAGTCGGACGCGGCGGCCGGCGCCGTGGCCGGCGCGGGGTTGGCCGGCTCGTTCGCCCGCCACCACCAGGCGCCCGTGATCAGGGCGGTCACCGTCAGACCGGCCAGCACGCCCGTCCGCAACCGGTCGCCGAACCCGGCCGGGGGCCGGTGGCCACCCTCCGCCGGCCGGTGCTCCGCCTCGGCGTCCATGCGGCGAGGGTAACCGTCGCCCGCCCGGCTCGTCGCGCTCAGTCCCGCCGTTCGAGCAGGGCGGCGTAGAGGGTCAGGCCCGGTCCGAACGCCAGCATCAGCACCCGCCCCGGCGGCACCGCCGCCCGGTGCAGCCGGTCCAGGATCAGCAGGACGGTCGGGGACGAGCAGTTGCCGTGCTCGTCCAGGGTGGCCCGGGAGGCGGCCAGCCCCGCCGGGGGCAGCGCCAGCTCGCGCTCCACCACGTTGAGGATGCGTGGCCCGCCGGGGTGCACGGCCCAGCCGTCCACCCCGGACAGCGTCGCGCCGTGCCGGTCCAGCAGGTCGTCGACCAGCCCCCGGACGTGGGTGGAGAGCACCTGCGGCACCTTCGGCGACAGCCCCATCCGGAAGCCGGTGTCGGTGACGTCCCAGGTCATGTGGTCGGCGGTCGAGGTGTCGGTGACCGAGGTGACCTCGCGCACCGCGTACCCCCGGCCGTCGGGCACCACCACGGCGGCGACCGCCGCGTCCGAGAAGAGCGCGTGCGAGACGATCTGCTGGGTGTCCACCCGGGCGCTGGAGGGCTGGATGTGCAGGCTGGTCAGCTCGGCGCAGAGCAGCAGCGCCGGCCGGCCCCGGGCGGTGACGAAGTCGCTCGCCGCGCCCAGCCCGGGCAGGGCGGCGTAGCAGCCCATGTGGCCGACGAACATCCGCTGGGTCTCCGGCGCCATGCCCAGGTCGCGGGCGAGCAGGATGTCCAGCCCCGGGGTGGCGTAGCCGGTGCACGAGCAGACGATGAAGAGCCCGACGTCGCCGGCGGCGAGCCCGGCCGCGGTGAGCGCCCGCCCCACCGCCTCCTTACCCAGCGGCAGCGCCTCCACCTGGTAGCGGCGCATCCGGCGTTCGGTCGGCCAGTCGGAGACGTCCTCGAGCAGCGGGTTGACCGCGGCCTGCCGCCGGCTCACCCCGGAGTGCGCGAAGATCCGCTGCGCCAGCGCCCGGGTGGTGCCGGTGAAGTGCCGGGAGAAGAACCCGTCCCACAGCTCGTCCTGCGCGGCGGACGGCGGCTGCGCCGTACCGAGACCCGCGATCACTGGCACGGCCACCATGCTCCACCTCTCGTCGTGGTCCCCTGCACGTCCACCATGGCGTCCCCGGTCCACGCCGCGCGCCGGGCCGGTGAACTCCTCGTGTTCACCAACGAGGCGCCGACCCGTCGCGGTCCGGGTCGCCGCCGAGCGCCGCGATGCCGAGCCAGTCGGCGCACACGTCGGAGGTGGCCGGGTGCAGCGACCCGCACCGCGCGTCCCGGTAGAGCCGCTCCAGGGGATGGCCGCGGCGGGTGGCCGAGGTGCCGGCCGCCTCCAGCATGGACGCCGCGACGTCGGCGGCCGTGGTGCCGGCGAGCAGCTTGGCCCGCCACACCCAGCGGTTGGTCTCGGCGTCGCCCGGCGCCTCGTCCACCCGACGGGCCGCCTCGGCGACCACCAGCTGCGCCGCCGCCACCGCGGCGTCGGCCCGGCCGAGCCGGGCGCGGACCGCGGGCAGCCCGGCCAGGTTGCGGGCGTTGAGGTGCTCGGCCGCCGCCTCGACCGCCGCCCGGGCCACCCCGACGTAGACCGCGGCGTAGCTGGCCACCAGCCAGTGCGGCATGAGCTGGGCGACCACCAGGGCCAGCCCCTCCACGCCGCCGAGCAGCCGGTCGGCCGGCACGGTCACGTCCAGGTGCAGGTCGTGCGAGGCGGTCGCGCGCATGCCGAGCGAGTCCCAGCTCGGCTCCACGGTCAGGCCGTCCGGCCCGGCCGGCACCAGGAACTGGGAGACCACCGACTGGTCCCCGACGGCGCGCGCGGCCACCAGGTAACCGTCGGCGTGCCCGGCGCCGGAGCAGAACGTCTTGCTGCCCTTGATCCGGTAGCCGCCGTCGACCGGCTCGTAGACCGTGGCCAGCTGGGAGAGGCGGGCCCCGGCGCCGCGCTCGCTCATCGCCACCGCGTACCAGGAGCTCTGGGCGGCGGCGGAGAGCAGCCGGTCGCGGGCGGCCAGCGCCTCGTCCGGCACCCCGAGCGCCGCGGCCAGCTCCTCGGTGACCGCGCCGAGCGCGCCGGTGACCGAGGCGTGCATGTTGAACACCAGGGCGGTGGCGCCGTTGCCCCGGGCCAGCTCCGTGGCGACCGCGGCGTACTCGGCGAACGTGGCGCCCATCCCGCCCAGCTCGCGGGGGACCATCAGGCCGAAGAGCCCGGCCTCCCGCAGGTCGTGGAAGTCCGCGACCGGGAACGAGCCGTCCCGGTCGTGCTCCCCCGCCCGAGCGGCGAACCGCGGCGCCAACCGCCGGGCCGCCTCCAGCGCGTGCAGCGTCATACCGCCCCCTCCTCGGCCCTGTCCATACCCCCGTACGGACCGGGCTACCCGCTTCGTGTTCCACGCCCCTGGTAGAGCACCGCCGTGGACCAGGTCGGCACGATCCGGGGCGGCCGACCGGCGTCCGTCGCGTCCGGACGGTCGCCGGCCCGCATCCGCCGCAGCAGCCAGCCGAGCAGGCCGCCGATCGCCGGCCGGACGCCCCGCAGCCGCAGCGCCACGCCGTGCCGGGCGCACTCCGCCACCAGCGCGCGGGCGTCCACGAACAACCGTGGGTCGTGGATCCCGCGCGGCACCGTGGGCAGCCGCTCGGCGATCCGGACGGCGAGCAGCCGGCTCAGCGCGGTGTCGTTCAGGGTGTCCAGCACCAGCAGGCCGCCGGGCCGGAGCAGCCGGCAGGCCTCGGCCACCGCGCGCCGCCAGTCCGGCACGTGCTCCAGCAGCTCACCGGCGGCCACCACGTCCGCGCAGCCGTCGGCCAGCGGCACCGCCGTCGCGTCCCCCTGGACCACCGTCACGCCGTGCTCGGCGGCCTGCGTCAGGGCGGAGCGGGTGAGGTCCACCCCGACGTGCCGGTAGCCCTTGCCGGCCAGGTGCGGGGCGAGCAGCCCGGCACCGCAGCCCAGGTCGACCAGGAGCGCGCCGGACCGGGCCGCCGGCGGCACCAGCGCGGCCCGGGCCTCGGCCAGCCAGTGCAGCATGGCGAACGCGCCGTCCGGCCGCCACCACTCGCCGGCCAGGTCGTCGTACTGGCGCGGATCGTTGCGCGGCAGGGTCCGACCCGCGTCTCGCATGGCTCCGAGCGTGGCACGACTCACCGGTAACGACCAGACTTCCGTTATGTCGTCAACGGTGTTAGGGCTGGTCAGGGCGAGCCATCCGGAACCGGCCGCGGCGGTCACCACAGTGGCCGGTCTGCTGGCCGCCGGGGTCGGGCACCGGCCGTCCGGGGTGGTCGCGGTGGTGCTCACCGTGCTGGCCAGCCAACTCGCGGTCGGCTGGGCCAACGACGCGCTCGACGCCGACCGGGACGCCACGGTGGGGCGTACCGACAAGCCGGTCGCCGCGGGCGCGGTCGGCCGGCGCGCGGTCGCCCTGGCCGCGACGGCGGCCGCGCTGGCCACCCCGGCGCTGGCCCTGGCCACGAACCCGGTGGCGGCGCTCTGCGCCACCGCCGGCCTGGTCTCCGCGCTGCTCTACGACTGGCCGTTGAAGTCCAGCCCGCTCTCGGTGCTGCCCTACGCGGTCTCCTTCGGGTCGCTGCCCGCCTTCGTGGTGCTGGCGCTGCCCGGCGCGCCGGCGCCGCCGGGCTGGCTGGTCGCCGCCGCGGCCTGCCTGGGCGCCGGCGCGCACTTCGCCAACGTGCTGCCCGACCTCGCCGACGACGCCCGGACCGGGGTGCGCGGGCTGCCGCACCGGCTCGGGCCGGCCGGCAGCCGGGTGGCCGCCGCCGGGCTGCTGCTCGCGGCGACCGCCACCCTGGTCGTCGGGCCGCCCGGGCCGCCGTCGGGGGTCGGCCTCGCCGCGGTCGCGGCCGCCGTCGTGGTGCCGCCGCTGAGCTGGTACGGCGGGCGCGCCACGGCCCGGGCCGGCGGCCGCCCGGTGGCCGCCTTCCGGGCGGTCATGCTGGTGGCCCTGATCGACGTGGTGCTGCTGGTCAGCAGCGGTCGGGTGGTCTGAGGATCCGCCCGGCAGGTGGCATCCCCGGGTCGGCGTGCGGGCCTCGATCAGCCCCAACTACCCTGGAGCGCGGTCTGCGCGGGCAGGGCCACCGTGCCCGGGCACAGGACCGGGTGGGATCGTGACGAGGAGGACCGACGTGACGCGCTCGATCAGGGGTTCCCGGCGGGCGGCCCTGCTGCTGTCCGGGATGGCGGCGGCGACCGGACTGCTGCTGTCCGGGTGCGGCGCCGGCCAGGTCTCCGAGACCGCCAACAAGGAGCCGTCGGTCCAGGGCGTCAACCTCTCGGCCGGCAACGGCGAGTACGCGGTCCGTGGCCTGCTGGTCGAGTACCCCGGCGTCGAGGGCTACAAGGCCGGCGCGAACGCGCTGCTCAACGCCGTGATCTACAACGACTCGCCGAACCCGGTCACGGTCACCGTGCACAGCCAGGACGCCCGCGAGGTGGTGATCACCGGCGACGGCGCGGCGGCCAGCCCGTCCGCCACCCCGTCGGAGGAGGCCCACCCGACGGCCACGCCGTCGGAGACCGGGTCGGCCAGCCCGTCCGGCTCGGCCAGCCCGTCCGGCTCGGCCTCGCCGTCGGAGTCGGCGTCGCCGTCGGCGACCCCGTCCGCCCCGGCCGGCCAGCCGGCCCGGATCGAGATCCCGCCGCTGAGCTATGTGCAGCTCAACACCGAGGCGGACCAGATCCTCCAGCTCATCGGGCTGGACGAGGCGCTCCGTTCCGGGCAGAACGTCTTCGTCACCTTCGACTTCGGCAACGGCGTCGCCATCACCGGCCCGGCGCCGATCGCCGTGCCGCTCACCCCGGCGGCGCCCCCGTCGCCGATCATCGAGCGCGAGGGCGGCTACGAGGGTCAGGAGAACGGCGGCGGTCACGGCGGCTCCGACCACTGACCGCTCCCAGCAGGATCGCCGGACACCGGCGGCGTGGCGACCACCACGCCGCCGGTGTTTTCGTCGTACGGGGGGACTAACGTCCCGGTGTGACCACCTCCCGATCGACCTCACCGCGCGCCGGGGCGGCCGGGCGCGGCCGCGGGGCCGCCCGTGAGCCCCGCCCGGCCTACGAGTGCGACGCCTGCGGACACCAGCCGCCCAAGTGGGTCGGGCGCTGCCCGGAGTGCGGCGAGTGGGGCTCGGTGGTCGAGTGCACGGTGACCGGCCCGACCGTCTCCGGGCGGGTGGTCAGCTCCCGGATGCCGGCCGAGCCGGCCCGGCCGATCGCCACCATCAGCGCCGCGCCCGCCCGGGCCCGGCCGACCGGCGTGAGCGAGCTCGACCGGGTGCTCGGCGGCGGCCTGGTCCCCGGCGCGGTGGTGCTGCTCGCCGGTGAACCGGGGGTCGGCAAGTCCACCCTGCTGCTCGACGTGGCCCAGCAGTGGGCGGCCGGCGCGGGCAGCCCGTCGCTGGTGGTCAGCGGCGAGGAGTCGGTCAGCCAGGTGCGGCTGCGGGCCGAGCGGATGGGCACCCTGCACGACCAGCTCTACCTGGCCGCCGAGAGCGACCTGGCCGCGGTGCTCGGGCACCTCGACGCGGTGCAGCCCGGCCTGCTGGTGCTCGACTCGGTGCAGACCATCTCGACCACCGGCACCGAGGGCGTGCCCGGCGGGGTGACCCAGGTCCGGGCGGTCACCGCCGCGCTGGTCGCGGTCGCCAAGGAGCGCGGCATCGCCACCGTGCTGGTCGGCCACGTGACCAAGGACGGTCAGGTCGCCGGCCCCCGGGTGCTGGAGCACCTGGTCGACGTGGTGCTGCACTTCGAGGGCGACAAGCACTCCTCGCTGCGGATGGTGCGCGGCGTCAAGAACCGGTTCGGCGCCGCCGACGAGGTCGGCTGCTTCGAGATGCACGAGGGCGGCATCAGCAGCCTGGCCGACCCGTCCGGGCTCTTCCTGACCCGCTACTCGGAGCCGGTGCCGGGCACCTGCGTGACGGTGGCGATGGAGGGGCGGCGGGCCCTGGTCACCGAGGTGCAGGCGCTGATCGGCGCGACCGTCGCCGGCTCCCCCCGGCGGACGGTCTCCGGGCTCGACTCGGCCCGGCTGGCGATGGTGCTGGCGGTGCTGCAACGGCGTACCGAACGGCTGACCCTGCACGACCGGGAGGTCTTCGCGGCCACCGTCGGCGGCATCCGGGTGGTGGAGCCGGCGGCCGACCTCGCCGTCGCCCTCGCGGTCGCCTCCGGCGGCCTCAACCTGGCCATCGCCCCGCACCTGGTGGCGATCGGCGAGGTCGGGCTGACCGGCGAGGTCCGGCGGGTCGGCGCGGTGCCCCGCCGGCTGGCTGAGGCGGCCCGGCTGGGCTTCCGACACGCTCTCGTGCCGCCGGGTTGCGGCCCGGAGAGCACCGGCGTGGGCCCCGAGCAGATGCGCGTGACAGAGGTCACGGACGTCCGGGCGGCGCTCCAGGCGGCGGCCCGGGCGTCCGCGGAGTGATCGGCGGCGCCCGGCGGGCGGGGCGGCCGGGGCGATACCGGGCATGCCGCGCCCGTTGTCCCGCACCACGCGCACCGGACATCGCGACACATCACAGTAACCACGACAGCACCCACCGCAGGGCAGTCCGTAGACTGTGCCCGTGCCGATCGACCGCGATACCACCAAGCCTGCCGGCGCGACGCCCCACGCCCGCACCGGCGCCGTGGGCTCGCCCGCCCGTCCGATCAGCGTCAACGTGACCGGGGGCGGCAGCTCCGCCGGCGATCCGCTCCGGGCCAACCTCGCACTCATGGCGCCCGGCACCGCGCTGCGCGACGGGCTGGAACGGATCCTGCGCGGCCGGACGGGCGCGCTGATCGTCCTCGGCTACGACAAGGTCGTCGAGGGGCTCTGCACCGGCGGGTTCCCGCTGGACGTCGAGTTCTCCGCCACCCGGGTCCGGGAGCTGTGCAAGATGGACGGCGCCGTCGTGCTCTCCAGCGACGGCACCCGGATCGTCCGGGCCGCGGTGCACCTGATGCCCGACCCGACCATTCCCACCGAGGAGTCCGGCACCCGGCATCGCACCGCCGAGCGGGTCGCCCGGCAGACCGGCTACCCGGTCATCTCGGTCAGCCAGTCCATGCGGATCATCAGCCTCTACGTCAACGGCCAGCGGCACGTGCTGGACGACTCGGCGGCGATCCTGTCCCGGGCCAACCAGGCGCTGGCCACGCTGGAGCGCTACAAGCTGCGGCTGGACGAGGTCTCCGGCACCCTCTCCGCGCTCGAGATCGAGGACCTGGTCACCGTGCGCGACGCGGTGGCGGTGGTGCAGCGGCTGGAGATGGTCCGCCGGATCGCCGACGAGATCGCCGGCTACGTGGTAGAGCTGGGCACCGACGGCCGGCTGCTGGCCCTCCAGCTCGACGAGCTGATGGCCGGCGTGGACGCCGACCGCACCCTGGTCATCCGGGACTACCTCCCGGTCGGCCGCAAGTCCCGCACCCTCGACGAGGCGCTGGTCGAGCTGGACCTGCTCGGCGCCACCGAGCTGATCGACCTGGTCTCGGTGGCCAAGGCGATCGGCTACCCGGCCGCTTCCGACGCCCTGGACGCCGCGGTGAGCCCGCGCGGCTTCCG
Organism: Micromonospora sp. R311; assembly: GCF_056780015.1. NCBI lineage: Bacteria > Bacillati > Actinomycetota > Actinomycetes > Micromonosporales > Micromonosporaceae > Micromonospora > Micromonospora sp. R311. The sequence continues at coordinate 185,164 of NZ_JBSWCE010000008.1, read as the reverse complement.
GCTGCTGGCCAAGGTGCCCCGGCTGCCGGCCGCGGTGGTGGACCGGCTGGTGCTGCACTTCGGCAGCCTCCAGCGGCTGCTCGGCGCGACGGTGGAGGACCTCCAGGCCGTCGAGGGGGTGGGCGACGCCCGCGCCCGCGGCGTCCGCGAGGGGCTGTCCCGGCTCGCCGAGGCGTCCATCCTGGAACGCTACGTCTGACCGGTCCGCGTCCCCGGTCGGGGGTCGTCGGGCGGGTGCGGATCAGCCGGTGAGGGTGAGCTTGACCGGTTCGCTGAGCTTGCTGCCGACCCGGGCGAAGACCTGGTACGTCCCGGCCGGCGGCGCCTCGCCCGCGGCCACCCCGTTCGCGCACCGGCTGGACGCCTTGCCGTTCCAGCCGACCTGGTAGGACCGCTCGAAGCCGGGCGTGAAGGACTGCACGTCCGAGCCCTTCCCGGTGCCGCAGGTGTCGGACGACCAGATCTTCTCGGCCCCGGACTTGATGAACAGCTCCTGCACGTCGGCGCCGACGTCACGGCTACAGGTCCGCTCGGACCGGTTCTTGATCTTCAGCTGGAGGTCGACGGTCGCGCCGCGGACCGCCGTCGCGGGCCGGGCCACCGGGGTCACGGTGATCTCGGCGTCCGTGCAGGTGCCGTCGTCGACCACCGGCGCTCCCGGGACGGGGCCGTTGGTGACGGTCGGCTCGACCGACGGGTCGGCCGAGCCCGCGTCACCCGACGGCGGTGCGCCGGTCTGCGGGGTGAGCACCGACCCGCTCGGTTCCGGCGTGGCGGCGGACGACGTGGCGCCGGCGGTCGGCTGGGCGTCGCCGGTCGACCGCGGGTCCGGGTCCGAGCCGGTGCACGAGTAGAGCAGGACAATCAGGAAGAGAAGCCCCGCTCCGAGTACGACGGCGCGACGCCGCCAGTAAACGGCGGGTGGCAGGGGGCCGACCGTCAGACGCATGATGCCCCCACCGTAGCGGCGTACCGCACCACAGCCCGCCGCGACGCGCCGGGGTGTCGACTGCTCACCGGATCAACCCTCCACTCACGACAGTGCCGTCCCGCGCGGTGTGGCCGGTCCGCGCCCCGTCGCGCCCCGCCGGGGCGGCCGCCGGCATCCGGCTCAGAGATAGACCTTGCGCTGGTAGACGGCGTGCGCACCGGCGACCCGGTCGAGGAAGAGCAACCCGGCGCAGTGGTCGATCTCGTGTTGCAGGGCCCGCGCCTCGAACCCGTCGGTCACCAGCCGGACGGGCGCGCCGGTGCCGGGCAGGGCGGCCTCCACCACCAGCCGGCTGGCCCGCTTGACGTCGCCGGTCAGGTCGGGCACGGACATGCACCCCTCGCGTCCCGGCTTCCACCGGGTCGCCTCGACCACCCGGGCGTTGCAGAGCACGAAGGTGCCGTGCACGGTGACCGCCTTCGGATGGCCGGTGACGTCGACCGCGAACACCTGCGCACCCACCCCGACCTGCGGGGCGGCCAGGCCGACGCAGCCCGGCGACACGCGCATGGTGGCGATCAGATCGGCGGCCAGCCGCACAGTCTCCGCGGCGGTCGGGTCCACCTCGCCGCCGGCCCGGCTCAGCACCGGGTGCGGGGCGGCCACCACCGGGCGCACCTCGCCCGGCACGGTCAGCGCCTCCGGGGTCCAGTCGCCCAGGCCGGCGTACCCGTCGACGTCCGGGCCGCGCTCGTCGCCGGTCACAACAGATCCGGGTCGGCCGGCCGGAGGGTCACCTCGACGCCCAGCTCGGCGGCGGCCTCGGCCAGCCGGCCGGCGAGCGTGTCGGCGGTTCCGGGCGGCAGGTCCACCTCGGCGACGACCACGTAGAGCGTCCCGGCCAGCCGGGTGCTCAGATCGGTGACGTTGCCGCCCGCGTCGGCGAGCACCCGGGTCATCGCCGCGACGATGCCCATCCGGTCGGCACCGTGCACCGCCATCACGTACGGCTCACCGCCCGGGGCCAGCTCACCGTCCGGGGTGACCGCCCGGACGGTCGCCAGCAGCTGGCCGTCGGCGGCGAGCGGGGCCAGGGCGGCCTCGACCTCGGCGGCGGCCGGGCCGACGCAGATCAGGGTCATCGCGAAGTGCCCCCGCAGCCGGGTCATCGTGCTGTCGGTGAGGTTCGCGCCGAGCCGGGCCAGCACCTCGGCGACGTCGGCCACGATGCCCGGCCGGTCCCGGCCGATGACGGTGATCGCGAGCTCGTTCATCCGGGCATTCTGCCCGATCCGCCCGCGGCCGCCGCGCCGCCCCGCCCGGGCCGCCCGATCGGCGGGACCACCGCGCGTGACATCATCGGCCCCGCGATGACTGCACCCACTTTCACCACCCTGGTCAGCCGGTGGTACCAGGAGAACGCCCGGGACCTGCCGTGGCGCGGACCCGACGTGAGCCCGTGGGCGATCCTGGTCAGCGAGGTCATGCTCCAGCAGACCCCGGTGGCCCGGGTCGTCCCGGCCTGGCAGGCGTGGCTGGCGCGCTGGCCGGAGCCGGCCGCGCTGGCGGCGGACACCCCGGCCGAGGCGATCCGGATGTGGGGGCGGCTCGGCTACCCCCGCCGGGCGGTACGACTGCGTGAGTGCGCGGTGGCGATCGTGCAGCGGCACGGCGGCCGGGTGCCGGACCGGCTGGATCAGCTGCTGGCCCTGCCGGGCATCGGCACGTACACGGCCCGGGCGGTGGCCGCGTTCGCGTACGGTCAGCGGCACCCGGTGGTGGACACCAACGTCCGGAGGGTGGTCTCCCGGGCGGTGGCCGGCGAACCGGACGCCGGACCGGTGACCCGGCCCGCGGACCTGGTCGCCACCGAGGAGCTGCTGCCCGCCGAGCCGGCCGCCGCGGCGCTGGCCAGCGCGGCCTTCATGGAACTCGGCGCGGTCGTCTGCACCGCCCGCGCCCCCCGCTGCGACCGGTGCCCGGTCGAGTCGGCCTGCGCCTGGCGCGCCTCCGGCCAGGCCGCGCCGACCGGCCCGACCCGCCGCCCCCAGCGGTACGCGGGCACCGACCGCCAGGTCCGCGGGCTCCTGCTCGGGGTGCTGCGGGAGACCACCGGACCGGTCCCGCGCCAGCGGCTCGACCAGGTGTGGACGGACGACGCGCAGCGGTCCCGTGCGCTGGCCGGGCTGGTGCAGGACGGCCTCGTGGAGCCCGTCGGCGCCGACTCGTTCCGCCTCACCGGCGACGACCCGCTTCCCGTCCCCATCATCTGACCCGCCCGATGACCTGAGCCGGCGAGCGGGGCGAGCCGGGTGGGGCGAGGGGCAAGCGGGCCAGGCGCGGAGCGGGCCGGGCCGAGCGAGCCGAGCCGGACGCGGAGCGGGCCGGGCCGGGCGAGCCGAGCCGGGCGAGCCGAGCCGAGCGAACAAGCCAGCTTGGGCCAGGGCGAACCAGTCGGGCGGGGCGGGCCGGTGGTCGAGGGCGGGCGGGCGCCGGGGGTGGGTACGGTGGCTGGGCAAGCGGAAAGGGCGACGGCCCGGTGGCGGGTGCCACCGGGCCGTCGCCCTCGTGCTGTCGAGCCTTACTCGTCCGCGCCCGCGGCGGCGGTGCCGCCGAGGTCGGCCGGGACCGCGTCCGGCACTTCGACCGGCTTGTCGGCGCCCCGGAAGACGAGCTTGGACTTGTCGATGTTGCTCGGGTCGCCCTCGCAGTCCACCACCACGATCTGACCCGGGGTCAGCTCGTTGAAGAGGATCCGCTCGGAGAGGTTGTCCTCGATGTCGCGCTGGATCGTGCGACGCAGCGGACGCGCACCGAGCACCGGGTCGAAGCCCTTCTTCGCCAGGTACTTCTTGGCGTTGTCGGTCAGCTCCAGGCCCATGTCCTTGTTCCGCAGCTGCGTCTCGATCCGCGCGATCATGATGTCCACGATCGAGAGGATCTCCGACTCGCGCAGCTGGTGGAAGACGATGGTGTCGTCGATCCGGTTCAGGAACTCGGGCCGGAAGTGCTGCTTGAGCTCGTCGTTGACCTTCTGCTTCATCCGGTCGTAGTTGGACTCGGAGTCCTCCGACGCCTGGAAGCCGAGCGACACCGCCTTGGCCACGTCGCGCGTGCCCAGGTTGGTGGTCAGGATGATGACCGTGTTCTTGAAGTCCACGATCCGGCCCTGACCGTCGGTGAGCCGACCGTCCTCCAGGATCTGGAGCAGCGTGTTGAACACGTCCGGGTGGGCCTTCTCGATCTCGTCGAAGAGAACCACCGAGAACGGCCGACGCCGCACCTTCTCGGTCAGCTGCCCGCCCTCGTCATAGCCGACGTAGCCGGGAGGGGCACCCACCAGCCGGGAGACCGTGTAGCGGTCGTGGAACTCGGACATGTCCAGCTGGATGAGGGCGTCCTCGCTGCCGAACAGGAACTCGGCCAGCGCCTTGGAGAGCTCGGTCTTACCGACGCCGGACGGGCCGGCGAAGATGAACGAGCCCGAGGGACGCTTCGGGTCCTTCAGCCCGGCGCGGGTACGCCGGATCGCCTTGGACACCGCCTTGACCGCGTCCTCCTGGCCGATGACGCGCTTGTGCAGCTCGTCCTCCATGCGCAGCAGGCGCGAGGTCTCCTCCTCGGTCAGCTTGTAGACCGGGATGCCGGTCCAGTTGCCGAGCACCTCGGCGATCTGCTCGTCGTCGACCTCGCTGACGACGTCCAGGTCACCGGCCTTCCACTCCTTCTCCCGCTGGGCCTTCTGGCCGAGGAGCTGCTTCTCCTTGTCGCGCAGCTGGGCGGCGCGCTCGAAGTCCTGCGCGTCGATCGCGGACTCCTTGTCGCGGCGCACCTGGGCGATGCGCTCGTCGAAGTCGCGCAGGTCTGGCGGCGCGGTCATCCGGCGGATCCGCATCCGGGCACCGGCCTCGTCGATCAGGTCGATCGCCTTGTCCGGCAGGAAGCGGTCGGAGATGTACCTGTCGGCCAGAGTCGCGGCAGCCACGAGAGCCGCGTCCGTGATCGAAACCCGGTGGTGCGCCTCGTAGCGGTCGCGCAGCCCCTTGAGGATCTCGATGGTGTGGGCCAGCGACGGCTCACCCACCTGGATCGGCTGGAACCGGCGCTCGAGGGCGGCGTCCTTCTCCAGGTGCTTGCGGTATTCGTCGAGGGTGGTGGCGCCGATGGTCTGCAGCTCGCCACGGGCCAGCATCGGCTTGAGGATGCTCGCCGCGTCGATCGCGCCCTCGGCGGCACCCGCACCCACCAGGGTGTGGATCTCGTCGATGAACAGGATGATGTCGCCGCGGGTGCGGATCTCCTTGAGCACCTTCTTGAGGCGCTCCTCGAAGTCACCGCGGTAGCGGGAACCGGCGACCAGCGCACCGAGGTCGAGCGTGTAGAGCTGCTTGTCCTTCAGCGTCTCGGGCACCTCGCCCTTGATGATCTTCTGGGACAGCCCCTCCACCACGGCGGTCTTACCGACGCCGGGCTCACCGATCAGGACCGGGTTGTTCTTGGTACGGCGGGAGAGCACCTGCATGACCCGCTCGATTTCCTTCTCGCGCCCGATGACCGGGTCGAGCTTGCCCTCGCGGGCGGCCTGGGTCAGGTTGCGGCCGAACTGGTCCAGCACGAGGCTGGTCGACGGCGCGGCCTCGCCCGGCGCGGCGCCCGCCGCGGCCGGCTCCTTGCCCTGGTAGCCGGAGAGCAGCTGGATCACCTGCTGGCGGACCCGGTTGAGGTCCGCACCGAGCTTGACCAGCACCTGGGCGGCGACGCCCTCACCCTCGCGGATCAGACCGAGCAGGATGTGCTCCGTGCCGATGTAGTTGTGGCCGAGCTGCAGCGCCTCGCGCAGCGACAGCTCCAGCACCTTCTTGGCCCGCGGCGTGAACGGGATGTGCCCGCTCGGCGCCTGCTGGCCCTGGCCGATGATCTCCTCGACCTGCTGGCGGACGCCCTCGAGGGAGATGCCGAGGCTCTCCAGGGCCTTTGCCGCGACACCCTCACCCTCGTGGATCAGGCCCAGCAGGATGTGCTCCGTACCGATGTAGTTGTGGTTGAGCATCCGGGCCTCTTCCTGGGCCAGGACGACAACCCGTCGCGCTCGGTCGGTGAACCGCTCGAACATGCCCTCGTGCTCCTCACGTGCCGTGCGCCTTGATGGTCAAAGATCTTGGCGGGGCCGGTGCGCGGACGCCCGGGACGGGCGTCCTTGCCTCATTACTCTATCGCCGCGGACCGACTCAGCTGAGGTCGTGTGTCTCCGGCAGGAGCCGTGTACGCGTCGTTTTGCACAACCGTCCGCGCTCAGGAGGTGTTCCGGTACCCCCGGCGCTACGCGCAGAGCGAAATTCTCCTCGCCGTGCGACACCCTTCCGGACGGCCCGCGCGGGCCCCGATGGCACCCGCACGACCGGGTATGACGTCGGCGCGGCCGGCGCAGGAGGCCACCCGACTGTCATCCACAGGTTGTGGAAAACTTCTCCACCGGCTGTGGACAACGCCCGCCCCACCGGGATTCTTCCCGGCGGCGCCGGGTCCGGTTCGGCGCGACCCGGCGGTCCGGGCCGTCGCCGAGGAAACCAGCCCGTCCGGTTTGACGGTTATCGCGCATCCGGTCCCGGATGCGACGGATGGGCGGATACGGCGACGCCGGCCCGGAGTCGTGCTCCGGCCCGGCGTCGTGTCGCCCGGTGACTGCGGGGTCAGCGCGTGGCGTGGTACTCGTCGACGATCTCCTGGGGGATCCGGCCCCGGTCGGAGATGTCCTTGCCGGCCTTCTTGGCCCACTCCCGGATCGCCTTGTTCTGCTCCCGGTCGGCGGTGGCGCCGCCCCGGCCGCGCGCGGCCCGGCCGCCGACGACCACGCCGCCCCGGCCCACCTTGGTGCCGGCCGCGACGTACGGCGCGAATACCTCACGCAATTTCTCTGCGTTGGAACCGGACAGGTCGATCTCGTACTGAACGCCGTCGAGCGCGAACTTGACGGTCTCGTCAGCGTCCCCGCCGTCCAGGTCATCGACCAGCTTGTGAATGATCTGCTTGGCCACGTCCCACATTCCTTTCGAGCAGGGTGCACCTGCAAACTCGCAAGAACAATAGCCCGTACGACGCGCGCGGCGTCAATAGGATGCGGTATCGGTCCGGTCGAGGGTGTTGCGACTACTCCTGGCGCACCAACGGGAACAGGATCGTTTCCCGAATTCCCAGGCCGGTGAGCGCCATCAGCAGTCGGTCGATTCCCATTCCCATACCCCCGGCCGGCGGCATTCCGTACTCCATCGCGCGGAGGAAGTCCTCGTCGAGCCGCATGGCCTCGTCGTCGCCCCGGGCGGCGAGCTGCGCCTGGGCCACCAGCCGTTCCCGCTGCACCACCGGGTCGACCAGCTCGGAGTAGGCCGTGCCGAGCTCGAAGCCGAGGACGTAGAGGTCCCACTTCTCGGCCAGCCCCGGCTCGGTGCGGTGCGCGCGGGTCAGCGGGCTGGTCTCCTCCGGGTAGTCGCGGACGAAGGTGGGCGCCTGCAGGCCGGGGACGACCAACTCCTCGAAGAGCTCCTCGGCCAGCTTGCCGGGCCCCCACTTCGGGTCGACGGCGAGGTCGAGCTTGTCCGCGTATTCGACCAGCCGGGCCCGCTCGGTGCGCACCGTGACCTCTTCGCCGAGCGCCTCGGAAAGCGCCCCGTAGAGGGTCACCGAACGCCACTCGCCGCCCAGGTCGAACTCCCGCCCGTCGGCGTGGGTGACCACCGTCGAGCCGCCGACCGCGGTCGCCGCCCGCTGCACGAGATTGCGGGTCAGCTCGGCCATCGTGTCGTAGTCGCCGTACGCCTGGTAGGCCTCCAGCATCGCGAACTCCGGGGAGTGCGAAGAGTCGACGCCCTCATTACGGAAGTTGCGGTTGATCTCGAAGACGCGCTCGACACCACCGACCACGGCCCGCTTCAGAAACAGTTCCGGCGCGATTCGCAGATACAGATCGGTGTTGAGCGCATTGCTGTGGGTCACGAATGGGCGGGCCGCCGCGCCGCCGTGCAGCAACTGCAGCATCGGCGTCTCCACCTCGAGGTAACCCTGCTCGTGCAGGGAATCCCGGAGGCTGCGTACGGCCGCCGCCCGGGTGCGCACCATCTGCCGCGCCTGCGGGCGGACGATCAGGTCGACGTAGCGCTGCCGGACCCGGGCCTCCTCGCTGAGCGGCTTGTGCGCCACCGGCAACGGGCGCAGCGCCTTGGCGGTGACCGCCCACTGCTCGACCAGCACCGACAGCTCGCCCCGGCGGCTGGTGATCACCTCGCCGGTCACCCCGACGAGGTCGCCGAGGTCCACCAGGCGCTTCCAGTCCTCCAGCCGCTCCGGGCCGACCCGGTCGAGGGAGAGCATCGCCTGCAGCTCGGTGCCGTCACCGTCGCGCAGGGTGGCGAAGCAGAGCTTGCCGGTGTTCCGTACGAAGATCACCCGCCCGGTGACCGAGACCCGGTCGCCGGTCGCGGTGTCGGTGGGCAGGTCGGCGTAGCGCTCGCGGATCTGGGCCAGGGTGCTGGTCCGCGGGTAGCCGACCGGGTACGGCTCGACGCCGTCGGCGAGCATCCGGTCCCGCTTCTCCCGGCGGACCTTCATCTGCTCGGGAAGGTCGTCGGCGGGGTCGACTGGCACGGGCTTCTGCTCGGTCACGGCACGCTTCCTCAGGAGGAGATGTTCGGCGGGGTCAACCCCCGAGCGTACTCAAGCACCCAGTTGCCGGTTACCGGATAACCTGCCCGCCATGACCGACCCCACTCAAGCTCTCTCGTTCGGTGCCGTGGCGGCCGACTACGACCGGCTCCGGCCCCGCTATCCGCGGGAGGCGGTCCGCTGGGCACTCGACGGGTTGGGCCGGTCCGCCCGGGTAGTGGACCTGGGCGCCGGCACCGGCATCCTGAGCCGCGAGGTGCTGGCCCTCGGCCACCAGGTGGTGCCGGTGGAACCCGACCCCGGAATGCGGGCCCAGCTCGAGGCCGCGACCCCGGGCACCGTCGCCCTGGCGGGCAGCGCGGAGTCCGTACCGCTGCCCGACGGCGCGGCCGACGCGGTCGTCGTCGGCCAGGCGTACCACTGGTTCGACCGGGAACGGGCGCACCCGGAGATCGCCCGGGTGGTCCGCCCGGGGGGCGTCTTCGCGCCGATCTGGAACGTCCGGGACGAAGGGGTCGCCTGGGTGGCGGAGCTGAGCCGGATCGCCCACCTCGGCGACAACGCCGGGAACGTGACCGAGAAGTACGCCGACTTCGGCGCCGCCTTCGGCCCGGTCGAGCTGGGCGAGTTCACCCACGCGACCACGCTCACCCCCGACGGGGTGATCGGGCTGCTGCACACCCGCTCGTACTGGATCACCGCGCCGGCCGAGGAACAGGAGAAGATCGACCGGGACCTGCGGGAGCTCTTCGCCACCCACCCCGACCTGGCCGGGCGGGAGACCGTCGAGCTGCCGTACCGGACGCTGGTGTTCCGGTCCCGACGGCGCTGAACCACCGACCGCCGGATCAGACGTTGCGCTCGTAGACCATCCGCAGGCCGATGAGCGTGATCATCGGCTCGTGGTGGGTGATCGTCCGGCACTCGTTGATCACCAGCGAGGCCAGGCCGCCGGTGGCGATCACCGCCCGCACCTCGCCCAGCTCCTCGGTCATCCGCTCGACGATCCGGTCCACCTGGCCGGCGAAGCCGAAGTAGAGGCCGGACTGGAGGCACTCGACGGTGTTCTTGCCGATCACCGAGCGGGGCCGGGTGGCCTCGACCTTGCGCAGCTGGGCCGCGCGGGCGGCGAGCGCGTCGAAGGAGATCTCGATGCCGGGGGCGAAGGCGCCGCCGAGGAACTCGCCCCGGCCGCTGATCACGTCGAAGTTGGTGGTGGTGCCGAAGTCCACCACGATCGACGGCCCGCCGTAGAGGGTGTACGCGGCCAGCGTGTTCACCACCCGGTCGGCGCCCACCTCCTTGGGGTTGTCGATGGCGAGCTGCACCCCGGTCCGCACCCCGGGCTCGACGATCACGCTCGGCAGGTCCGCGTAGTAGCGGGACAGCATCGTGCGCAGCGAGCGCAGCGCGGCCGGCACGGTGGAGCAGGCGGCCACCCCGGTGATCTCGACGGCGTCCCCGGCGAGCAGCCCCCGGAACTTCAGCCCCAGCTCGTCCGCCGTCGACCGGGCATCGGTCTTGATCCGCCAGGAGTGCACCAGCTTGTCGCCGTCGAAGGTCGCCAGCACGGTGTTGGTGTTTCCGATGTCGATGCAGAGCAGCACGCACGCAGCCTAGACAACCAACGTACGGGCGGGCGCGCAGCGGCCGGCGAACCGTATCCTGAACGGCATCGCGACATGAACATAGGTCTATCCACGGCGGGGCCGGACGGGGAGCGGACATGTCGGGGATGTGGTGGGCGCGCGGGCGCAACACGTTGCGCCGGCGCCGCCGGCATGTGCTGGTGCTGGCCGCGCTGGCCGGCGGTGCGCTCTGGATGATCGTGCAGGCCTGGCGTTCCGGGCAGACCTTCCGCGGCGACCTCTACCTCAACGTCGGCGCCGCCCTGATCATGACGCTGCTGACCTACGTGGTGCTCAACCCGCTCTTCCGCGAGCTCCAGACGGTGAGCATCATCGAGCACCCCCGGCTGGACCGGGACGCGCTGATCGAACGGGTGGCCAACTCCCGGGAGATCGTCGCGATCCTGGAGACGTTCACCAGCATGCTGGAGGGGCCGTACACCAACCGGTTCCTCTCTGCGCTGCGGGTGGCGCTGGCCAACGGCGCGACGGTCCGGGTGCTGCTGCTCGACCCGGACTCGCCGGCGGTCCGGCTCCGCGCCGAGGAGCTGCGTCGCTCGGACGCGGCCATCGCGATCATGAACAACCTCTACCACTTCGGCCGGCTCCAGCAGCAGCTGCCGCCGGCCTCCCGGTCCCGGCTGCGGGTACGCCTCTACAGCACCGCGCCGTCGGTGCAGATGTACCGCTGGGACGACAAGGCGTACATCTCGTTCTTCCCGGTCAGCGGCAAGACCTTCGACGCCCAGCAGATCGAGGCGTTCGTCAACACCCCGCTCGGCGAGTTCGTGGACGACCGGTTCACCGAGCTGTGGGAGACGGCCCCGCTGCGCGACCTCGACTCCTGCCTGAGCCTGCAGCTCTGCCTGCGTCAGGACGGGCGGGACCTGGAGACCTGCGAGGCGCGCTACGTGCGGGTCGACGGCACCTGGTACATCGCCGGCAGCGACCTGGTCCGCAACGTGGCCCGGCACGGCCTGGCCGGGCTGAGCGTGGTGCTCCAGCGGCCGGAGGCCACCGGCCAGACCTTCACCCTGGGCGAGGCCGACGAGCTGGAGCCCGGCGTCTACCACCGGGCGCTCCAGCTCTTCCGGGCCAAGTACGGCCTGGACCACCGGGACGACACCGAGAGTCAGGTGATCTTCAACCTGGTCGGCCCGACCGCCCTGCCCGCCCGGGCGGCGGCCTGACCCGCGGAGGCTGAACGCACCACCCCGCCCGACCGGTGCCGCCGAGCCGACTCCGGCCACGCGCCGCGGCGTCACTCGGTGCGCAGGTCCATGGCGATGTCGAGGATGGGCGAGGAGTGGGTCAGCGCGCCGACCGAGAGGAAGTCGACGCCGGTCGCCGCGTACCGGGCGGCCACCGCCAGGGTCAGCCCGCCGGTCGCCTCCAGCTCGGCCCGGTCGCCGACGGCGGCGACCACCTCGGTCAGCGTCTCCGGCGTCATGTTGTCGCAGAGCAGGAAGCCGGCGCCGGCCTCGACCGCCTCCACCGCCTCGGCCAGCGTGGTCACCTCCACCTGCACCGGCACGTCCGGGAACGCCGCCCGGACCCGCTGGTACGCCGGGGTGATGCCGCCGGCCGCCAGCTTGTGGTTGTCCTTGATCATCGCGACGTCGTGCAGGCCCATCCGCTTGTTGGTGCCGCCGCCGGCGCGGACCGCGTACTTCTCCAGGGCGCGCAGGCCCGGGGTGGTCTTGCGGGTGTCGAGCACCATCGCCTTGGTGCCGGCCAGCGCGTCGGCCCAGGCCCGGGTGTGGGTGGCCACTCCGGACATCCGGCAGAGCAGGTTGAGCGCGGTGCGCTCGGCGGTGAGCAGCAGCCGGGTCGGGCCGGTCACGGTGGCCAGCACGTCGCCGCGGGCCACCCGCTGGCCGTCCCGGGCCACCGGCGACACCTCGACCGTACGCGCGCCGCCGGTCACCTCGCCCACCAGCTCGAACACCGCGGCCGCCACGGCCAGCCCGGCCACCACGCCGTCGGCGCGGGCCACCAGGTCGGCGGTGTCGTTCTGCTCGGCCGGGATGGTGGCGACGCTGGTGACGTCGAGGAAGTCCGGGCCCAGGTCCTCGACGAGGGCGTCCTCGACCACCCGGCGCACCCGGGCCGGGTCCAGGCCGGCCGCCCGCAACGCCCGCTCCGTCGACTCCGTCATCGCGTCTCCTCCCACTGCTGCGCCAACCGGCCCTGCGCCCCGATCGCGCCGACCAGGTGGCCCAGCCACCGCTCGTCGGCCGTCGGGAAGTCCTCCCGCCAGTGGCAACCCCGGGTCTCCCGGCGGGCGTACGCGGCGGCGACCAGCGTCGACGCCACGGTGACCAGGTTCGTCGCCTCCCAGTCGGCGGTGCGCGGGGTGCCCCGGCCGGAGCCGAGCTCGCCGAGGGTGGCCGCGGTCCCGGCCAGCGTCGCCGCCGAGCGGAGCACGCCGGCGCCCCGGGTCATCGCCCGTTGCAGGACCGGGGTCGTGGCGGCCGGCACCACCCAGCCCGCACCGCCGACCCAGGCGCCGGTCGGCGCCGGCTGCGCCTGCTCCGGCAGGCCGGTGGCGATGTGCTCGGCGATCCGCCGGGAGAAGACCAGCCCCTCCAGCAGCGAGTTGCTGGCCAGCCGGTTCGCGCCGTGCACGCCGGTGCAGGCGACCTCGCCGCAGGCGTACAGCCCGGGAATGGAGGTGCGGCCGTGCAGGTCGGTGCGGACGCCGCCGGAGGCGTAGTGGGCGGCCGGGGCGACCGGGATCAGGTCGACCGCCGGGTCGACCCCGATGGCCAGGCAGGACGCCACGATGGTGGGGAACCGCTTGGCCAGCCAGTCCCCGCCGAGGTGCCGGGCGTCGAGAAAGACGTGGTCGGCCCCGGTGGCCAGCAGCACCCGGTGGATGCCCTTGGCCACCACGTCGCGGGGCGCCAGCTCGGCCAGCTCGTGCTGGCCGACCATGAACCGCTTGCCGTCGGCGTCGACCAGGTGCGCGCCCTCGCCACGCAGCGCCTCGGAGACCAGCGGCTGCTGGGCGTGCCCGGCGCCGGGCACCCGGGCGTGCTCCGGCACGATCAGCGCGGTCGGGTGGAACTGGACGAACTCCACGTCGGTGACCGCCGCGCCGGCCCGCATGGCCAGCGCCACCCCGTCGCCGGTCGACACCGCGGGATTGGTGGTGGCCGCGAAGACCTGCCCCATCCCGCCGGTGGCCAGCACCACCGCCCGGGCCAGGATCGCGCCCACCCCGTCCTCGCTGCCCTCGCCGAGCACGTGCAGGGTGATCCCGCAGGCCGGGCCGAGCCCGTCGGGGCCGTCACCGGGCGCCCGGAGCAGGTCCAGCACCAGGGCGTGCTCGACCAGCCGGATCCACGGGTCGCGGCGCACCGCCGCGTGCAGCGCCCGCTGCACCTCGGCCCCGGTCGCGTCGCCGCCGGCGTGCACGATCCGGTTGGCCCGGTGCCCGCCCTCCCGGGTGAGCATCAGCGAACCGTCCGGGTTGCGGTCGAACTCGGCGCCGATCCGCATCAGCTCGCGCAGCCGGGTCGGTCCCTCCTCGACCAGCACCCGCACCGCGGCCGGGTCGCAGAGACCGACCCCGGCGACCTCGGTGTCCACGGCGTGCGCGGCCGGGGTGTCGTGCGGGTCGAGCACCGCGGCGATGCCGCCCTGCGCCCAACGGGTCGATCCCTCGTCGATGTTGACCTTCGTGACCACGGTGACGTGCAGCCCCGCCTCGCGCAGGTGCAGCGCGGCGGTGAGCCCGGCCACCCCGGAGCCGACCACGAGCACGTCGGTGGTCTCCACCCAGCCGGGCGCGGGCGCGGCCAGCAGCGAGGGGAGAGCCGGGAGGTCGACGGCCGGCAGGTCGACGGTCGGAAGGTCCATGCCCCCAGTCAACCCGAACGTTCCTCGCCCGGGGCGGCGGGGGCGGGACGAGTGGTTTGGGCTACGGCGTCCCGGCCCCGGCGGCACGAGTGGCGGTCGCCGGCTATCTCGTGCGCACCGGCAGGCCGGGCGGGCCGGCGCCCTTCAGCGAGCCGGTCACCGTACGGTCGCTGAGCCAGAGGTGGCAGCGGACCCCCCGGTCACCCACCCGCCACCGCCCGGCGCCCGGCGGGCGGACCACCACCCCGCTGCGGAAGCGCAGATCCGCGTCGTCCGGCACGCCGACGTACCGGGCGAGGACCGCGCGGCAGCCGGTGTAGAGCGGCGCCCAGTCGGCGTCCCGGGTCGGGTACGGCACGTCCGGCGCCCGCCACACCCCGACGAACTCGGCGTCGTGCCGGGTGGCGCAGTCCACCGGGAGCAGGGTCTGCACGCCGCCGCCCCGGCCGGACCGGGTCTGCTGGCAGCCCAGCCGCAGCGGGGACGGCCCCCGGAGCGCGTCCCGGAGGCTGCCGGTGCGGGTCACCACGGTGGCCGCCGCCTCGACCGTAGTCAGTTCCGACAGGTCGCAGCGGAACCAGCGGGAACCGGCCGCCCAGCCGGGGCCGGAGGGCACCGCCACCGCCAGCCGCAGCCGCCCGGCCCGCCACTCGTCGCCGACGTAGCCGGTGGCGCGGGCGTCGCACTCGGCGAACGCGCCACGCAACTCCGGCGATCCGCTGGCCGGCGGGGTCGCCCGCGCGGGCGGGAACGCGCCGACGTGCACGGTCTCCACCCGGTGCGGAGCGGCGCAGTCCACCGGCTGGTACGCCGACAGCGGCACCACGTCGGTGAAGTCGGCCTCGTGGCAGACCCCGGCCGCCGGGGTGAACGGCCCCGGCGGGGGCAGGGCGGCCCAGTCGTCGGCCAGATCTCCGTCCAGGCCGCCGGCGCCGGTGCAGCCGGTCAACAGGGCGGCCGTGACGACCGCCGCGAGCAGGGTGGTCATCGCACGGCGCATCCGCGGCCTCCCCCAGCCACCGACCGTCTTCCGACGGTGCGCTCAGGGTAACCAGTTATGACCGCCGGGTGACAGACCGGAGGCGCGGTCGGAAAACCACCCGCCCGCCCCCTGGTGACGGCGGGCGGGACGGCCGGCCGAGGCGGACCGGCTCAGACGGCGGCGAGCGGGCTCGGCACCGGGTCGCCGGCCATGCCCGGGGCCACCCCGGCCGGGTCGGCACCCAACTCGATCACCCGGTTGTCGGCGTCGACGTGCACCACCCGGGGCCGGTGGGCGCGGGCCTCGGCGTCGTCCATCTGCCCGTACGAGATCAGGATGACCAAATCGCCGGGGTGCACCAGGTGGGCGGCGGCGCCGTTGATGCCGATCACGCCGCTGCCCCGCTCGCCCGGAATGACGTACGTCTCCAGCCGGGCGCCGTTGGTGATGTCCACGATCGCCACCTGCTCGCCGGGGAGCAGGTCCGCGGCGTCCAACAGATCCTGGTCGACGGTCACCGAGCCGACGTAGTGCAGGTCGGCCTGGGTCACCGTGGCCCGGTGGATCTTCGACTTGAGCATGGTCCGCAGCATCGGGGTGCCTTTCGCGCGTGCGTGGTGGGGTTCAGGATCGGGGGGCGAGCCGGATCGCCGTGTTGTCGATGAGCCGGGTGCCGCCGACCCAGGCCGCAATGAGCAGCCGGGCCGGGCCGGTGACCGGCCCCGGCTCCAGGTCCGGGTCGGTGAGCACCAGGTAGTCCAGCCGCGCGCCGGGCGTGCCGGCGCCGAACCCGGCGTGCGCGGCGGCCAGCACGGCGCCCGCGTCCAGGCCGCGGTCGGCGGCCTCCGTGCCGGCCCGCAGCGCCGCCGAGAGGCTCAGCGCGGCCTGCCGCTCGGCGGGCGAGAGGTAGCGGTTGCGGCTGGACAGCGCCAACCCGTCCGGCTCCCGCACGGTCGGCACGCCGACCACCTCGACCGGCACGTCGAGGTCCCGGGCCATCCGCCGCACCAGGGTCAGCTGCTGGTAGTCCTTCTCGCCGAAGAAAGCCAGGTCCGGGCGGGTGAGCTGGAGCAGCTTCAGCACCACGGTGAGCACCCCGTGGAAGAAGCCGGGCCGGCTGTGCCCCTCCAGGTCCTCGCCGAGCGGGCCCGGATTGACCCGGACCCGGGGCTCGCCGTCCGGGTACATCTCCGCCGCCGAGGGGGCGAAGACCAGGTCGGCGCCGGCCCGCCGGCAGACCTCCAGGTCGGCGTCGAGGGTACGCGGATAGCGGTCGAAGTCCTCGTTCGGACCGAACTGCAGCGGGTTCACGAAGATGGTGACCAGCACGTGGTCGGCCCGCTCCCGGGCGGCGCGCAGCAGCGTCTCGTGCCCCGGGTGCAGGGCGCCCATGGTCATCACCACCCCCACGGTGCCCTTGAGCCCGCCGCGCGCCGCGGCCAGCTCGGCGCGGGTGTGCACCACTTCCGTCACGCGGCACCTCCGCCGGTCGTCACCTGCTCGATCACCGTGCCGCCCTCGTTCGCGACTGCGGCGCTCGCGAACCGCGACTCACTCCCCGCGCTCACGCGGCCACCTCCCGCGCCGTCCCGGCCAGCACGCCGAGCAGCGACTCCGCGTCGACCGGGCGCAGCCGGCCGGCGGCGATGGCGCGGTCCGCGGTGCGCCGGGCCAGCGCCAGGTACGGCGCGACCGACTCCGGCGCGGTGGCGGCGAGCCGGGCCAGGTGCCGTTCCACGGTGCCCGCGTCGCCCCGGGACACCGGGCCGGTCAGCGCGTCGTCGCCGAGCCGCAGCGCGTTCTCCAGGGCGGCCCGCAGCAGCGGGGCGAGCACCTTCTCCGGCTGGGCCACCCCGGCGTCGCGCAGCCGGTCGGCCGCCTCGTTGACCAGGGTCACCAGGTGGTTGGCGCCGTGCGCCAGCGCCGCGTGGTAGAGCGGCCGGTCCGCCTCGCCCACCCACTCGGGCACGCCGCCGAGGTCGGCGACCAGCCGGGCGGCCAGCGGGCGCAGCTCGGCCGGGGCGGTCACCCCGTACGAGATGCCGGCGAGCCGGCCGAGGTCGTCCGGCGTACCGGTGAAGGTCATCGCGGGGTGCAGGGCCAGCGGGCGGGCGCCGACGGCCGCGGCCGGGGCCAGCACGGCCAGCCCGTGCGCGCCGGAGGTGTGCGCGACCACCTGGCCCGGGCGGAGCGCGCCGCTGTCGGCCAGGCCGGCGACCACCCCGGCGAGCGCGTCGTCCGGGACGGCGAGCAGCAGCAGGTCGGTGGCCGCCCGGGCCACCGAGGTGGCGGAGCGGCGGGGAACGCCGGGCAGCAGCAGGGCCAACCGGGCGCGGCTGGCGCCGGAGACCCCGGCGGCGGCGACCACCCGGTGACCGGCGGCGGTGAGCGCGGCGCCCAGCACGGCGCCGACCCGACCGGCGCCGACGACGCCGACGGTGAGGAAGCGGGGGATGGTGACCGAGGCGCCGGGAAGGGCGCCGCCCGACGGTGCGGCGGCTCCACGTGGGGCCGCCGGACGCGGGCGCAGCGGTGCGCTCATGGCAGACGATCCAGTCCTCGAGAAGGGGTACCGGTCGACCGCAAGTATGCGCCGGGGCCACGATATTGAAACAAGGATGTGTGAAAACCTTCACCGACCGGGCGACCGGGCCGCCCCGGTGGCGCGGAGCGGCCCGGTGTGCGCGCGGATCAGCGGGCCGGGCGCAGGAAACCGGCGTCCAGGAACTTGAAGTTGGTGTCCGTCCGGGCCTCGCCGTCCGCACCCGGAGTCTCCGGGGTGTTCCGGCCGTCGTGCACCACCAGCAGGCCACCGGGGAACCCGGGCAGCGGGGTGGCGACCACGGCCGCGCCGTCGCACTCCTGGGACCCGTCGACCCGGCCGTCGACCACCGCGAACCGCCCGGTCGGCCGGCCGGTCCGCCGGTCGTAGGTGTAGAAGGTGTCGTCGCCCTGGCTGGAGACGACCAGCGTGCCGGTCGACCGGCCGGTCCGGTAGATGGTCAGACCCTCCACGTCCTGGGCGATCCGGCCACCGAACCCGGGATCGGCCGGGTAGTCGGTCACGCAGTCCTCCTCCCCGGCGTCGTACGCCGCCGGCACGCCGTACTCGCGGACCCGCTCCACCGGCACCGGCGCGCCGGCGAACCGGCCGCCCACCAGGCGGGTACGCCACAGCCCGACCTTCTCCTGGGCCAGGTGCACCACACCGGTCTCCGGGTCGACCACGGTGCCCTCGACCTGCGGCCCGTCACCCGGGTCGGTGCACGGCGACCAGCTGCTGCCGTCCGGCAGGGTGAACGTCGCGGGCAGGGCGAGCCGGTCCACCGGGCGGTAGGAGACCCGGCCGGCCCGCTCGACCAGCCGGAACACCCCCACCTCCGGGGTGCTGCGGCGGCTCACCACCGCGTATGCGGCGCCGTCGCGGTCGGTGAACGTGCCCAGGCCGTACGCGGTGCGCTGCGTGTTGACCTCGGCCTGGTCGCGGCTGAACGCGAACGGCACGTCCGGGGCGGTGACGTCGGTCAGCCGGCGGGTGCCGGGGTCGATCCGGTAGAACCGCAACTGGTCCCGCCCCCGGTCGGTGACCACCGCCAGGTCGACCCGCCGGTGACCGAGCCGGAACCCGGTCACCAGGTCGACGTTGTTGAACCGGCCGGCCTCGTCGCCGGGGCCGGGCGGCGGCGGGGTGGCGATCGCCTGGCGCTCCCGGGCCCGCAGGTCGTACACCCGCAGGCCGCCGTTCTTCGCGGTGGCCAGGACCAGGCTGCCCGCCGGGTCGGTCGGGTGCACCCAGATCGCCGGGTCGTCGGCGTCGGCGTCGCCGCCGGCCGCGTCGTCGTGGAGCGAGGGGGTCTCGGTCGCCGCCCGCACCGGGCGCGGGGCGTCCGGCGCGGCGACCGCCGGGGTGCCGGCCAGCAGCAGCGGTACGACCGCCAGGGCGGGGATGAGGGGTCGTCTCATGCCGGTGACCGTAGGGTCGGCACGGTGACGCACCCTGAACGTGGGATGAACTGATGCCGATGCCGATGCCGATGCCGTGGCGGGACGCGATGAGCCGGGCGCTCTACGGGCCGGGCGGGTTCTTCGTCTCCGGCGCCGGGCCGGCCGACCACTTCCGCACCAGCGTGCACGCCTCACCCGCGTTCGCCACCGCGCTGCTCCGCCTCGTCTCGCAGGTCGACGCCGCCCTCGGCCACCCGGACCGGCTCGACGTGGTGGACGTGGGCGCTGGTCGGGGGGAGCTGTTGCGCACTCTCGCCGCGCTGGCCGCTGCCGGGGTCGCGGATCGACCTCTGCTCGCCCGGCGGCTGCGGCTCACCGCGGTCGAGCTCGCCCCCCGACCCGCGGACCTTCCCCCGGAGATCGCCTGGTCTGCTGAGATCCCCTCCAACATCGTCGGGCTGCTCGTGGCGACCGAGTGGCTCGACAACGTGCCGCTCGACGTGGCGGCGCACACCTCCGACGGCTGGCGTTACCTGCTGGTCGACCCGCCCACCGGCCAGGAGAGCCTGGGTGACCCGGTCGGCCCGGAGGATGCCGACTGGCTGGTGGCCTGGTGGCCGGTCCCCGAAGCGGACCCGAAGTCTCCCTCGGACCGCGACTCGACTTCGCTGGTAGGCGTGCCGGGCTGCCCGGAACCCCCCACGGCAATGCGCGCCGAGATCGGAAGGACCCGCGACGAAGCCTGGGCCGAGGCGGTCGGAAGACTCGACCGAGGGCTGGCGTTGGCCGTGGACTACGGACACCTGCGCGAGAGCCGACCGGTGGACGGGAGTTTGACCGGGTACCGGGGCGGGCGGCAGGTGCCCCCGGTGCCGGACGGGTCGGGTGACGTCACCGCGCACGTCGCCATGGACTCCGTCGCCTCCGCCGGTGAGCGGGTCGCCCGGTGTGCGTACGCGCTGGTGTCGCAGCGGGAGGGGCTGCGGGCGCTCGGGGCGGACGGCGGCCGACCACCGCTGAGCCTGGCCGCCGGTGACCCGGCCGGGTACGTGCGCGCGCTGGCCGCCGCGTCGGCAGTGGCCGAGCTGACCGACCCGGCCGGGCTCGGTGGGCACTGGTGGCTGCGGCAACCGGTCGGCATCGACCCGGAGCCGTTCGTGGCACGATGACGGGCATGACCACGGACGCCGGCGACCTTCGCGAACTGACCGTCGGCACCGGGGCCGGCCTGGTGGCGGGCACCGGCGGGGAGCAGCTCGGCACCGACATGGTGCTCAACATCGGGCCGCAGCACCCCTCCACGCACGGGGTGCTGCGGCTGCGGTTGGTGCTCGACGGCGAGCGGGTGGTCTCCGCCGAACCGATCGTCGGCTACATGCACCGGGGGGCGGAGAAGCTCTTCGAGGTACGCGACTACCGGCAGATCATCGTGCTGGCCAACCGGCACGACTGGCTCTCGGCGTTCGCCAACGAGCTGGGCGTGGTGCTGGCGGTCGAGCGGCTGATGGGCATGGAGGTGCCCGAGCGGGCGACCTGGCTGCGGATGGCCCTCGCCGAGCTGAACCGGGTGCTCAACCACCTGATGTTCCTCGGCTCGTACCCGCTGGAGATCGGCGCGATCACGCCGATGTTCTACGCCTTCCGGGAACGGGAGACCCTCCAGGCGGTGATGGAGGAGGTCTCCGGCGGCCGGATCCACTACATGTTCAACCGGGTCGGCGGGCTGAAGGAGGAGGTGCCGTCCGGCTGGACCGGCCGGGCGCGGGCCGCGATCGGCGAGGTGCGCCGGCGCCTGCCCGACCTGGACAACCTGATCCGGCGCAACGACATCTTCATGGCCCGCACCGTCGGCGTCGGGGTGCTGTCGGCCGTGGACGCCGCCGCGTTCGGCGCGTCCGGTCCGGTCGCCCGGGCCTCCGGGCTCGACCTGGACCTGCGCCGCGACGAGCCCTACCTGGCCTACGACCAGCTCGACGTGCCGGTGGTGACGAAGACCGCCGGCGACTGCCACGCCCGCTTCGAGGTGCTGCTCGACCAGGTGTACGCCTCACTCGACCTCGCCGAGCAGTGCCTGGACCGGGTGGACCGGCTGACCGGGCCGGTGAACACCCGACTGCCCAAGGTGCTCAAGGCGCCCGAGGGGCACACCTACGCCTGGACCGAGAACCCGCTCGGGATCAACGGCTACTACCTGGTGTCCCGGGGTGAGAAGACGCCGTGGCGGCTCAAGCTGCGCACCGCGTCGTACGCGAACGTGCAGGCACTGGCCACCCTGCTCCCCGGCTGCCTGGTGCCGGACCTGATCGCCATCCTCGGCTCGATGTTCTTCGTGGTCGGCGACATCGACAAGTGACCGGCCGGCGACCGGGCGGTCAGCGCCAGCGGTCGGCGGAGCGGGCGCCGCCGGCGCGGGGCACGTCGTCCTGCGGCGGGTAGCCGTAGCGCTGCTCCTCGCCGCGTGGCCGCCAGCGCTCCGGCTCGGGCTCGGGCTGGTAGTCGCGCGGCGGGTCGGCCTGGTGCCCCCGCTGCCGGGGCGGACGCCACTCCTGCGGCACCGGCACCCCGCCGACCGGCAACGCCGGCCGGTCCTCCGGCTCGGCCCAGCCGTCGCGCCAGCCCTCCTCGCCGCCCCGGTCGGTCGCCCGCCGGGCCGTCGCCCAACGGTCCGCCACCCGGTACTCGGTGCCGCCCGCGTCGGCGAGCACCTCGGCGCGCCGTTCCCCGACCCGGACCTCCCGGCCGTGCTCGTCGTCGCGCACCGCGGCCCAGCGGTCACCGGCGCGCAGCTGCGACCAGTACTCCCCGCTGTCGGGGTCCGCCTCGTCCGGCTGGTACGACCGGTCGCGCCCGGCCGGCTCGCGCCAGCCGGTGTCTCCGGTGCCGGCCCAGCCGCGGTCCTCGCGCTGCTCGGACCAGCCCGGCTCGTCCCGCCGGCCGGACCAGCCCCGCTCCTCGCGCTGGCCGGGCCGGTCCCACTCGTCCCGTGCGGCGGCCGGCGTCGACCAGCTGCGGTCGTCGTCGCGGCCGTCCGCGTCGCCGTACCCGGACCAGGAGCGGTCATCCGCCTCGGCGGCGCCCCACGACCGCTCCTCGGCGTCCGGCGCCCGCCGGCCGGCGTACCCGCCGCCGTAGCGGGTGCCCGACTCGCCGGGCACCGCGGCGGCGCCGTCCACGATCGTGTGCCGCGTGGTGACGTGCACGGTCTCGGTGTGCCGGACCACCCCGAGCGGGCGGGGCGCGGCATCGGACCGGCTGTCGTGCTCGGCGGGCCGGGCCGCACCGTACACCCCGGCCGAACCGGCGCTGGTCCGCTCGCCGCCGCCGTACACCCCGTCCGGGCCCGGGGCCGGGCGGTCGGACCCGTACCGGGGCGTCGACTGCGACCGGCGGGCGGGCTCCTCGTCGTCGCGTTCCGGTCGCCACCGGGGCGCTGCCTCGTCCGGGACGCGGCCCCGGCCGGCCGGCATCTCGTCCGGAACCTCCGCGGCCGGTACCCGGGCCCGGCCGGCGCCGGCCGGCTCGTCGCCGGCCAACGCGGCGACGCTGGCGTCCAGCCGCCGGCGCAGCCCGGCGACGGCCTCCTGGGCCCGCTGCGCCTGGTCGAGTGCGTGGTTGCCGCGCTGGGCCGCGGCGACGATCTCGCCCCGCAGCTCCCGCCGGAGCTGCTCGATCTCCTCCAGCAACTCCTCGGTGCCGTGCTCGCCGCCGCCGTCGGCGCGCAGCGCGATCGACAGGCCGATCAGCACCACGGCCAGGATGGCCAGCACGGCGGCGAACCGCAGCGGCCCGTTGCCGTCGGCCACCAGCAGGATCAGCGCCGCCACCGGGGCCAGTGCCACACCGATCCAGAAGAGCGCGGTGAGCAGTGGCGGATTGCGCTTGTCGGCGGGGGCGACCGGGGCTGGCATGGGTGTGCAGCCTACCGAGAGTTGCCGTGCCTGGGAACGGTCGGAAGCGTCCGCGCCCGGCCTTCACCGCGGGTTAACCGATGGTTGACAAGGGGCGACCCCGCACCTCGGTGCGACAGGGCGTCCGGCGTGCCGGCCGGGGGTGGCCGGCACGCCGGACGGGTGGCTCAGCCGGTGGCCAGCGCCCCGTCGGAGGAGAAGACCAGCCCGACGCTGGCCGCGCCGGTCTTCAACGCGTTCTTGGTCTGCGGACCGCCCGCGTCGAGCGAGCTGAACGAGCCGGCCTTGAAGTCGTAGACCTCGACCAGCCCGGCCTGGCACTTCGGCCGCTGCGGGCACTCCGGCGGGCCGGCCAGCACGGTGGCCTGGCCGGAGCACTTCGCGGCGAGGTCGGAGAGGGTGCTGACGGCGTACTTGTCGGCGAACGCCGTGGTGACCGCGAAGGCGTTCTGGTCCTGTGCGGCGGACGGCGCACCGAAGGCGATGCCCACCTTGTCGCCGGCCGCCTTCAGCGCGGTGACCGTCTTGTCCAGGTCGGGCGAGGAGACCGGCTGGGCGTTCTGCCCGTTGGCCTTGGTGTTGAGGAACTCGGCCATGGTCGCCGCGTACTCCGGGACGACCTGGATCTCGCCCTTCTCCAGGGCCGGCTCGTAGAGCTCGCGGCTGCCGATCTGCTGCACCCGGACCTGGTAACCGGCGGCGGTCAGGGTGATCTTGTAGAGCTCGGCCAGGGTCTGGCTCTCGCTGAAGTTGCCGGCGCCGACCACGACCTGCCCGCCCGGGCCCTTGGCGATGCCGGCGGTGAGGTCGTTGGCGGTGGCGAAGTCCTTCGCGGCCACCTCGGGCGTCTTGCGGTCCACGTCGACGGCCTTGTTGAGCTGGATCAGCTTCGGCGTGTCGAGCGCGGTGGAGACCTTGTCGAGCGCCGCGACCAGCGGCGGGGTGGCCACGTCGACGTTGACCGCCGGGATGATGTTGTCGGTGTTCTGGAGCTTCTTGTCGTCGTCGAGGACGACCAGCTGGTCGCCGGCGACGGGGGCGCAGCCGGCCCCGCTGGCGCCCTGCTGGGGCGCGTCGGTGCCGGAGGAGCCGGCGTCGCCGCATCCGGTCAGGAGCCCGGCCGCCGCGAGGGCGCCGACCGCCCCCACCGCCAGGCGTGTACGTGCGCGCATGATGCCCGCCTTCCGTGTCCCGGCGCGGCCCGTGTCGGGCCGGCCGCGTGTCCGACGGACGACTGCTTGTCGATCGCCCGCGTTTCCACCCAACATCTTCCGCAGGGGTCCGACAACCTTGAGCGAGGTTCGTCACCGGATCGTCACGCCGGGGGCCGGCACCGCCGATCCGTGCCCGGCCGGCCCGCCGGGCTGGTCCGGCCGGCCCGCCGGGCTGGTCCGGCC
The DNA here is from genome assembly GCF_056780015.1 of Micromonospora sp. R311. Lineage (NCBI taxonomy): Bacteria > Bacillati > Actinomycetota > Actinomycetes > Micromonosporales > Micromonosporaceae > Micromonospora > Micromonospora sp. R311. The sequence goes on along the minus strand of NZ_JBSWCE010000008.1, from coordinate 160,853 downwards.
GGTCAGCGGTGGCGGATCAGCCCCCGGCGACCGCGTCCGCCGCCCGCCGGTTCGCCCGGCGGCGGACCGGACGCAGCGGCCGGGGGGTCACCAGCCGCTCGACCACCGCCAGCACCAGCTCCACCAGCACCGCCAGCCCGGCCACCAGGACACCCCCGGCCAGGATCTGCCCGCCGCCGGCGGCGATGTCGAGCCCGAACCCGGCGCGGATGATCTGGCCCAGCCCACCTCCGTTGACGAAGGAGGCCAGCGCCGCGGTGGCCACCACCTGCACCGCGGCCGTGCGGAAGCCGGCCGCGAGGTAGGGCACCGCGAGCGGCAGCTCGACCCGGCGCAGCAGCTGCCAGCCGGAGAAGCCCATGCCGCGCGCCGCGTCGCGGGCCTCCGGGTCGGCCTGCCGCACCCCGGTGTACGCGTTGGCCAGCAGCGGCGGCACCGCGAAGACGGCCAGCGCCACCACCACGGCCGGGCGGCCGAAGCCGAGGAAGGTGAGCGGCAGGATGGTCAGCAGGGCGAGCGTCGGCACGGCGAGCGTGAGGTTGGCCACCAGCACCACGAGGCCGCCGCCGCGGCCGGTGTGCCCCAGCCAGAGCCCGATCGGCCAGGCGACCAGGCAACCCAGCGCCACCGCGGCGGCGGACATCGACAGGTGCTCGCCGAGCCGGTCCAGGATGCCGCCGGGGTTCGTCCAGTTCAGCGGGTCGTTGAGCCAGACCAGGGCCGCCTCGACCGGGTTCACCGCCGCCGCCTTCCGGGTCGTCGGGCGGGCCGGGCGCTCACGCGGCCCGCCCGCGCCGCAGCCAGGGGGTGAGCAGCCGGCCCACCCCGGCGAGGAACAGGTCGAGCACCAGGGCGAGCAGCACGCAGAGCAGCGTCCCGGTCATGATCTGCGCCTTGTAGAAGTTGTTCTGGAAGCCGGCGAAGATGAGCTGCCCGAGACCGCCGCGCCCGATCACAACCCCGACGGTGACCAGGGCCACGGTGGAGACCGTGGCCAGCCGCAGCCCGGTGAGGATGCCGGGCAGGGCCAGCGGCAGCTCGATCCGGAACAGCCGGCCCCACCGGCCGTAGCCCATCCCCTCGGCCGCCTCCCGGACCTCGGGCGGCACCTGGTTGAGCCCGGCGATGGCGTTGCGCACGATCACCAGCAGCGCGTACAGCACCACCACGCTGAGCACGGTCACCGCGCCGATGCCCAGGTAGGGGGCGAGGAAGGCGAAGAGCGCCAGCGACGGGACCGTGTAGAGCACACCGGTGAGTGCGAGAATCGGGCCGGCGAGCCGGCGGAACCAGTACGCCGCCACCGCGAGCGGCAACGCGACCAGGGCGGCGATCAGCACCGCGCGGGCGGTCAGCGAGGCGTGCTCCCGCACCGCGGCGAGGATCGTGTCAGAGTTGTCCCGCACGTACTGCCAGGAGAACCACGGGTTACCCGGGTCGGCCCGGTAGCTCAGGCGGAAGGACACAGGTGGACGTTACCCCGGAGACCGGCGGCGGGGCGCGCGCGGCGTCGATCAGCCTGGAGGGCATCCGCAAGCGCTACCCGGACGGCACCGAGGCGGTCCGCGAGCTCAGCCTCGACATCAAGGCCGGCGAGCTGGTGGTGCTGATCGGGCCGTCCGGCTGCGGCAAGTCCACCGTGCTGCGGATGATCAACCGGCTGGTCGAGCCGACCGGGGGCCGGATCCTGCTCGGCGACGAGGACGTGACCCGGACGGACCCGGTCCGGCTGCGCCGCCGGATCGGCTACGTGATCCAGAACGTCGGACTCTTTCCACACCAGACGGTCAGCGCCAACGTCGCCACCGTGCCCCGGCTGCTCGGCTGGCCCGGCGAGCGCAGCCGGCGCCGGGTCGACGAGCTGCTGGAGCTGGTCGGGCTCGACCCGGCACAGTTCGGCCGACGGTACCCGCACGAGCTCTCCGGCGGGCAGCGGCAGCGGGTCGGGGTGGCCCGGGCGCTGGCCGCCGATCCGGTGGTGCTGCTGATGGACGAGCCGTTCTCGGCCGTCGACCCGATCGTGCGGAGCCGGTTGCAGGAGGAGTTCCTGCGGCTGCAGGCCGAGGTGCGCAAGACGATCGTGCTGGTCACCCACGACCTGGACGAGGCGGTGCGGCTCGGCGACCGGATCGCGGTGCTGTCCCAGGGCGGCCACCTGGAGCAGTACGACACGCCGGCGGCCCTGCTCGGCGCGCCCGCCACGCCGTTCGTCCGGGAGTTCGTCGGCGCCGACCGGGGGATCCGCCGGCTGGTGGTGACCCCGGTCACCCGGGAGATGCTGGCGCCGCTGGCCGACGCGCCGCCCGACCTGCCGGCCGTCCCGCTCGGCGGGCCGGCGTACGACGCGCTCGCGGTGCTGCTGACCTCGGCCGCCGACCGGGTGCTGGTCACCGACGGCGGGCGGCCGGTCGGCGTGCTCACCCGGGCGGGACTGCTCGACATCGGCCGGCCCGAGCGCTGAGCCGCGCCGGGCGGCCTCGGCCGCCGCGAGCGCCGAAGCGCGGGACGACCGGACCGGCTCAGGCCCGCCCGCCCAGGCTGGCCGTGCCCACGATCCAACCGGCGAAGAAGCCGTACGAGGCGCCGGTGCCGGCGGCCTGGAACGCCGCGAGCAGCGACGGATCCGGCCCGAGGAACGCGGCGAGCAGCGACGCCAGGCCGCCGGCCAGGACGTACGCGGCCCAGCCGGAGCAGAACTGGCTGACCGAACCCTGCACCCGGGCCACCTGCGCGGCGGGCAGCAGGTAGAGGAAGGTCGCCGCGAGCGCCACCACCAGCACCGCGCGCAGGTTGCCGGCCAGCAGCCCGCCGTCCGCGCCGGTGAGCCGCCAGGCCGGCCAGCCGAGCAGCCGCAGGAACCAGCCACCCGCGGAGTTCGGGTCGGTGTGGTCCTGGGCCCAGCCGACGTACGCCGGGCTGCCGCAGACCGCGACCAGGACGAACGCCGCCAGCGCACCGGTGCCCGCCGCCGTGCCGTAGCGGCCGATGCGCCGCGGCCGGTTGGTGAGGGCCATCCGGGTCAGCTCCCGGCGGCCCGCTCGACGCCGGCCGGGCTCACTTCGGGTGCTTCATCAGGTAGTCGATGAAGGCGGCGCGCAGCAGCGGCTCCGACTCCTCGTAGCCGTGACCGGTCAGCTCCCGCCACAGCGCGTTCGCCTCGTCGATGATCGGTCCGACCGAGTTCGGCGCCCCGTCCAGCACGGCGGCCTCGTCCGCGTTCGGCAGGTGCCGCAGCACCGACCAGAAGAAGCCCGCGTCACGGCGTTGCCGGGCGACCGCGAACGCGCGCTCCCGCAGCTCCTCAGTGGACAGGGCGTCGAGTGCGGAGAACGACGGGCCGGCCCCGGGGGTCGATGGTGTGTCGGTCATGCCGCCGAGCCTAACCGCCGAGATCACCCGGGGCCCGGTGGACGCCGCAGCGGCTCACCGGCCGGCGTCGTCCCACCGGCGGGGCCCGGTCTCCCACTGCGGCCCGTTCCACGGGTCCGCCGGGCTCTCGATGGGCTGCGTGGGCAGCGTGGGCGGCCAGCTGTCGGCCGGGCCCGACCGGGGCACCGTCCAGCCGGTGCTGATCCGGCCGTCCCCGCCCAGCGACGACTCCGCCACCGTTGCGGCCCCGGGCCGCCCGAACGCCTCGACCAGCCGGGTGAGCACCAGCCCGACGCCCAGGGCCGCGCCGCCGACCGCCCAGCGGCTCAGCGTCCAGCCCTGGGCCTGCGCGTAGGCCAGGACGAGCGCCACCAGGCAGACCGCCAGCAGGGTGCCGAAGACGCCGCCGCGCCGGCCGTACGCGCTGGTCCCGGCGAGCAGCGCGGCGCCCACCGCGAGCACCGTCCAGTCCAGCCCGGGCGTGGGCGCCACCGGCCCGCCGCCGCCGCTGGCCACCAGGACCCCGGCCAGCATGGCCAGCACGGTCGAGCCGACCATCGCCCCGGCGGCGACGAACGCCGCCGCCGCGCCCCGGCGCCGGGCCGGATCGCCGACCGGGCGGAACCGGCCGAGCAGCCGGCGGACCGGCCGCACCGCCCCGAGCAGGCCGCCGAGCACGGCGACCGCCGCGAACCCGGCGAAGAGCTGGGCGGCCCCGCTGCGCGGGTCGTAGCCGCCCTGCACCAGCACCGGCGCGGAGCGCTGCTCGATGTACACGATCACCCCGGCCGCACCGGCGAGGCTCGCCGCCCAGGCCGGGACGTGCAGCACCACCACGGCCAGCGCCACGGCCAGTCCGCCGACGGCGGCCACCGCGGCGGCCGGGGCGACGGCGTCCAGCATCCCCCGGTCGCCCTGCTCGGCCACGTGCAGCGCGGCGGCCACCGCGACCGGGCCGATGGCCAGGTTGACCGCGGCGGTACGCAGACTCAGCCCGGCGGCCAGCGCCAGCAGCCCGAGGGTGGTCACCTCGATGAGCAGGGAGCGCAGGTCGTCGCCGCGCAGGGCCTCCGGGCTCTCCCGCCAGAGCAGGAAACCCAGCACGCCGACCGCGACCAGGAGCAGCGACTCCCAGGTCAGGTGCACGGCCATCCGGTCCCGGCCGGGCTCGCCGTGCGCAGGGTCGTCGAAGACGTTCTCCAGGACGGCGGCCGGTACGCCGGACGAGGGTTCATCCGACCCGTCGCGCCCCGGTTCGTCGTACGCCATCAACGCCTCCCACCCTGGCCGGTCGTCCAGGTCCGACGCGCGGGCGGACCGGGGCGGCCGTTGCTCTCCGGTCGCCAGGCACGGTACCGGCGCAGGCAGCCGTGCGTAACCCCCGGCTCAGCGCGGGCCGGGGCGGGTGTCCCGGTCGCCCGGTTCGCGGTCCTCGTCGTCCTGTTGCTCGGGGACCCGGCAGGAACGCTCCAGCCAGAGCGCGGCGGCGACCAGGGCGAGCGAGGCGAGCAGCCCGGCGCCGGCGGCCGGCCGGTCCTCCGCCGCGGCGCGGGTGTTCTCCACGAAGAGCCAGCCGGACAGGCCGGCGTAGCCACCGGTGAAGATGGCGCCGGCCAGCGAGGACGCCTTGGCCAGCACCACGAACCGGGCGACCATCAGCGGGTTGACCGGGTCGCGGCCCGGGCGGCGCTCGATCCGGCCCCGGGTGTTGATCGCGGCGTACCCCTCGAGCACGGCGAGCCCGGCCAGGGTGACCACGGGCAGCCAGGGCAGCCGGGGCATGCCGCTGTAGTAGAAGCCGCTGATCAGCAGCAAGGCCGCCGCCGCGGCGGCGAGGGCGGCCACCACGAGGGTGGAGATCCGGGTCGGACCCATCCGGCCGGGACCTGGCCGGCCGGGTGGTCGGGACTGCGGCTGGGTCATGCCGGCCGGCTCCACTGGCTCATGCCGGCACTCCGCTCCGCTGCGTGCCGCCATGAGGCACCACCGCTGAGCTGATGATTCGCTCGCTGGCGCTCGCTCATGCCGTCGACTCTATCGCCAGTTCCGGCCGGGGACGCAGATCCAGGGCGTCGGCGGCGGCCGGCCCGGTGGTGAGCAGGTCGGTCAGCCAGCCGTGGCCGGGCAGCCGGCCGTACGGCTGGATGTCGATCCACGGCCGCAGCACGAACGCCCGCAGGTGCGCCCGGGGGTGCGGCAGGGTCAGCTCGGGGTCGTCGCTGAGCACCGGCTCGTCGTCGTCGGTCCAGACGGCGATGACGTCGACGTCGAGGGTGCGCGGGCCGAACCGGCGGGCCGGGTCACGGGTGCGGCCGGCGGCCCGCTCGGCCGCGCGGGCCCGCTCCAGCCAGTCCCGCGGGCTCGCCGCCGGGTCCGCGGCCAGCAGCACCGCGTTGAGGTACGCGGGCTGGTCGACGTCGCCCCACGGCGGCGTCTCGTACACCCCGGACACCACCAGCACGGTGTCGCCGAGCGCGCGGACCGCCGCGCGCAGGTGGTCGAGCCGGTCGCCGAGGTTGCTGCCCAGCGAGAGGACCGCCCGGGTCACCGGGCACGCGTCCGGGCCATGGTGACGGCCACGTCGGTGAAGGCGTGCGGGACCGGCGCCTCGGGCTTGTGCACGGTCACCGTCGCGGTGACCGCCCGGGGATCGGCCAGGCAGACCGCCAGCAGCCGGTCGGCGAGCGTCTCGATCAGGTTGACCGGCTCGCCGGTCACCACCGCGACCAGCCGCTCCGCCAGTTCGCCGTAGTGGACGGTGTCGGCCACGTCGTCGGAGCGCGCGGCCGGGGCCAGGTCCAGCTCCAGCACGGCGTCGACGACGAACTCCTGGCCCTGCTCGCGCTCGAAGTCGTAGACCCCGTGCCGGCCGTGGGCCCGCAGGCCGGTCAGCTCGATCCGGTCGGTCACCGGTCTCCCCCTCCGGTCGGCACGGGCCCGGCGACGAGGCGGGGGCGGCCGGTGGCCTGCCAGACCGCCAGCGCGTCCACGGTGGCCCGGACGTCGTGCACGCGTACGCCCCAGGCGCCGGCCGCCACCGCGAGCACGCTGGTCGCGACGGTGGCCGCCTCCCGGCCGTCGGTCGGGCGCGGGGTGCCGTCGGGGCCGGCCAGCAGCCGGCCCAGGTACGACTTCCGGCTCGCCCCGAACAGCAGCGGGAAGCCGAGATCGAGCAGCTCGGGCAGACGCGCGCTGAGCTCCCAGTTGTGGGTGGCGGTCTTGGCGAAGCCCAGGCCCGGGTCGACCACGATCCGGTCGGCGGCGACCCCGGCGCGCAGCGCCTCGTCGACCCGCTGACCCAGCTCGGCCCGGACGTCGGCGACCACGTCGGTGTAGCTGGCCAGCTCCCGCATCCCCCGGGAGTGGCCACGCCAGTGCATCAGCACCCAGGGACAGCCGGCGTCGCGCACCACCCGGGCCATGTCCGGGTCGGCGAGGCCGCCGGAGACGTCGTTGACCACCGCCGCCCCGGCCGCGAGCGCCGCCTCGGCCACCCGCGCCCGGCTGGTGTCGATGCTGGTCGGCACGCCGGCGGCGGCCAGTTCGCGGATCACCGGGACCACCCGGGCCACCTCGGTCTCCGCGTCCACCCGGTCGGCGCCGGGCCGGGTCGACTCGCCGCCGACGTCCACCAGGTTGGCGCCCTCGGCGCGCAGCCGCACGCCGTGTCCGACGGCGGCGTCCAGGTCGGCGTACCGTCCGCCGTCGGAGAACGAGTCGGGCGTGACGTTGAGGACGCCCATCACCACCGGGGCCGGGGCCCGCACCAGATCGGTCACGGCTAGACGGTACCGGTCGTCGGACGGCCCGGACGGGCCCGGGTGGCCGGCCGTACGGCATCCCTGACGAGGGCATTGGAACAGGTGTACGATCGGTCGTCCGGGTCGGATCAGGCAGGCTCTTCGCGGCTTGTCGCAAACAGGGCCGGCCCGTACGCTTTGGAATTGCCCAGCATCGAGATGGCGAAGCCTGGAGGGAGGGCCGAAGCGGGAAATACCGCCCAAAGCTCACCACTCTCCGTGATGAGTAACGAACGCAGGGTCCCGCACGCTGCGCACAGTGAGCACCGTTCCCGCCAGGCATGCCTACTGCACCGCCGCGGCGCCGCCGGCCGCGATTTGGGGAGGTTCCAGTGATCGCCATCGAGCTGATGGAGACGGCATCGTCCACCGCCGCCCACCTGCTCTCCACCCTGGCGTCGACTCCACTCGCCGAGCCGGCGCCGAAGGGCATCGACACCGAGGGTGTCGTCACCTTCTTCGCCAGCAAGATCGCGCCGATCCTGCTCGCCGTCCTGGGCGTCATCTTCATCGGACGGGCCAGCCGGGGCGAGATCTCCAAGGTGCTGACAAGCTCCGCCATCGCCATCGTCGGGCTCGCGTTCATCGCCGGAGCGGCCACGCTCTTCTTCATCGGCGACTACCTGATCGACCTGATCTTCGAATAGGCGCGGGCTCGACATGCGGCTGCGCACCGACGACGACATCTACCGGGCTCGCCTGGTCTACCTCGGGCCGCCCGGTTACACCCTTCCGGTCCACCTGCCGTACGCCCAGTACGGGCTGTTCATGCTGCTCGTCCCCCTCTACATGTTCATCCACTGGCTGTTCACGCTGAAGGTGGAGCTCTTCCCGGCCTGGGAGATCGCGCTCGCCATCGTGACCACCTCGTTCGTCTTCCGGTACGTCGACCCGGACCGGCCGGCGCGGATGGTGATCCGCACCGCGCTGACCGACTGGCGGCGCACCCGGGAGCCGGCCGCCGAACAGCGCGATCCCCGCCTGGTCGGCAGCCGGATCAGGATCCGGGAGGAACTGGCATGACCGGGCAGTCGTACGACGCGGGTGAGGCGATCGCATGAACCGCTCTTCCACGCCGGGTTCCCCGGCCGGGCGTCCGGCCGCCCCGCCCGGTAACCGTGCGCGATCGTTCGACTACGCCGACGATCCGGAGTTGGACGAGGCCACCCTCGACCCGGCGCTGGTGCCCGCACCGGGGCACGGCGGGGTGGGCGTCTTCCAGGCACCCCGCCCGGTGCCGCGCCGGGCCGCCGCCGAGCCCGCGCCGGCACCGTCCACGAGCGACAGCGCCGACATCGACTCCCCCTTCCTCGACCTCTTCGGCGCGGCCCACCCGGGGGCGGCCCGGTCGGCGCGGCCCCGCCGCGGCGCCGAGCGTGAACAGCCGGCGATCCCGCAACAGCCGACCCCCGCGCCCCTGCCCGCGGGGCCGGCGGCGACCGAGGTCGCCCCGGCGCCGCCCGCACCCGTCGAGGACGCCGCCCCGACGTACCAGCCGCCGGCCCGCCGCCGGGTGCCGCAGCAGCCCGGCGACCGGCTGCCCGTGGTGCGCCCGCCGGCGGAGCCGGAGCCGGCATCGGCCGGCCCGGCCACCGACGCGCCCGAGCCGCCCGCCCGCCCGGCCCGGCGGGCGGCGAGGCAACTGCCCGAGCGGCCCGCCACCCGGGAGGTCGCCCCGCCCCGGCAGCGCGCCGCCGCACGACGCAACGAGCCGGCCAAGCCGATCCGGGTCAAGCCACCGAAGATCAAGTTCGGTGACCGCGATCCGGCCGTGGAGCTGGCCATCACCGAGATAGCCGGGCACCTCACCTTCACCCCGAACACCGTCACCGCCTGGTACTGGCTGCCCGAGGTGCGCTGGGCGTTCCGGCCGGACGCCGAGCGGGAGGCGCTGCTCTCGGCGATCTCCGAGCAGTACGCGGGCCTCGCCGGCTTCCGGCTGCACCTGCGGCGCACCACCCGGCCCTTCCCGGCCGACGAGTGGGCCCGCACCATCGACGCGCACACCCGAGCACCGCTGCCCGACGTGCCGGGCACGCCGGGCTGGGCCGACCACCTGGTGGCCGCCCAACGACACCTGCTCTCGGTCAACCACGCCGAGGGCCAGACCTACCTCGGGGTCACCTTCGCCCGGCGGTCGCTCGGCGACTCGCTCACCGAACGGCTGCTGCGCACCTTCGGCCGGGGCGTCGCCGAGGGCGAACGCCGCCGACTGGGCCGGACCGTCGAGCAGTTCGACGAGGTGCTGGGCGCGTTCGGCATGCGCGGACGGCGGGTCACCGCGCAGGAGCTGGAGTGGCTCCTCTACCGCTCGGTGGCGCTCTGCATGGCGCCGCCCGGCGCGCTCTCCCCGGTCACCGACGGCCGGTGGGAACGCGGCGACCTGTTGGCCCTCACCGAGCAGGTGGAGCGCTACCGCACGCCGTACGGCTCGACGGTCAAACTGGTCAACCGGGTGACCGGTGAGGAGCGGCACGTCGCGGTGCTGGCGGTGGGCCGGATGGAGCCGCTGGAGATCCCCGAGCGGCACGAGCCCTGGCTGCACTTCCACGAGCGGCTGCCCTGGCCGATGGAGATCTCCACCCGGGTCGACATCCTCGGTCCCGGCGACTCCTTCCGTAACCTCGAACACCGGCTGCGGATGATCCGCTCGCAGCAGCTCGACTACGCCGAGCACGGCATCGACGCCCCGCCGGAGCTGGAGCGGCTGGCCAAGCGGGCGCTGGTGATCGGCGACGAGATGACCACCGGGCTGCCCGTCGACTCCGCCCGCGCGCACGGCTGGCACCGGATCGCGGTCGGCGGCCGCACCCGCGAGGAGTGCCTGGAACGGGCCCGGCGGCTGGTCCAGCTCTACTCCCGCGAGCTGCGCATCTCGCTGCAACACCCGAAGAACCAGGACTGGCTGGCCCGCGAGTTCATCCCCGGCGAGCCGATCGCCAACACCGGCTACGTCCGGCGGATGCCGGTCAACCTGCTCGCCGCGGCGCTGCCGCAGGCCGCGTCCACCGTCGGCGACCGGCGCGGCGACCTGATCGGCCGGACGGCCGGCACCTGCCGCCGGCCGGTCTTCCTCGACCTGCACTACCCGATGGAGGTACGCGAGCGGTCCGGGCTCGCCGTCTTCGTGGCCGAGCCGGGCGGCGGCAAGTCCACCCTGCTCGGCGCGCTCGGCTACCTGGCCGCCCGGCGCGGCGTGCAGGTGACCCTGCTCGACCCGTCCGGCCCGCTGGCCCGGCTCTGCGCGATGCCGGAACTGCGCCCGTACTCGCGGGTGCTCAACCTGACCGGGTCGGAGCACGGCACCCTGGCGCCGTACTCCCTCATCCCCACCCCGCTGCGCAGCGAGTTCGGCCCCGGCGCGACCGGCGACCGGGAGTTCGAGATCGCCGTCTCCAACGCCCGCGCGGAGCGGCGGATGCTGGTGCAGGACATCTGCATGATGCTGGTGCCGCCCCAGGTGGCCCGGGAGGCCAGCACCGCCACCCTCTTCCGGCACGCCGTACGCCAGGTGCCGGCGGAGGAGACCTCCACCCTGGACGACGTGGTCACCATGCTCGGGCAGGTGGACGACGACGCCGGCAAGGAACTGGCCAACCTGCTGCTGGACACCGCCGAGATGCCGCTGGCCATGCTCTTCTTCGGCCGGCCGCCGGAGGGGCTGCTCGGCGCGGACGCGGCGCTCACCGTGATCACCATGGCCGGCCTCCGGCTGCCCGACCTGAAGATCGAGCGGGAGTACTGGTCGGCCGAGGAGGCGCTCGCCCTGCCGATGCTGCACACCGCGCACCGGCTCGCCGTCCGCCGCTGCTACGGCGGGTCGATGTCCTCCCGGAAGCTGGTCGGGCTGGACGAGGCGCACTTCATGGAGGGCTGGCGCTCCGGGCGCTCGTTCCTGGTCCGGCTCGCCCGCGACTCCCGCAAGTGGAACCTCGCCGCGCTGGTGGCCTCGCAGAACCCACGCGACATCCTCGGCCTCGACGTGCAGAATCTCGTCTCCACCGTCTTCGTCGGCCGGATCGCCGAGGACACCGAGATCGCCTCCGAGGCGCTGCGCCTGCTCCGGGTGCCGGTCAACGACGGCTACGAGGCGACCCTCGCCTCGCTGTCGACCGCGGACGCGACCTCGGCCAGCCGGCTCGGCTTCCGTGAGTTCGTGATGCGCGACGTCGACGGGCGGGTGCAGAAGGTCCGGGTCGACGTCTCGTACGTCGAGGGGCTGCTGGACCACCTCGACACCACACCCGCCGCGGTCGCCGCCGCGACCGGCGTGCTGCCGACCGTGCCGGACCTGGAGGCGTGACATGGCGAGGGCCCGGGCGCTTCTCCTCGCACTCGGCATCCTCGCCGGGGCCACCATCGGCTGGCCGGCGGTCGGGGCGACACCGGCGTCGGCGGCCCCGGTCGTCACCGCCCAAGCCGCGGCCGACCTCTGCACCACGCCGGAGTGGCAGGCCGATTTCCGCGCCTGCGTCGCCAAGCTGAAGGACGTATCCGCGGCTCGGGCCGACTGTCTCGAGGCACCCACGCCGGGAACCCCTGACGCGGGGCTCGCCGGCTGGTTCGCGAGCGCGCCTCCGGAGGCCGCGACCGGCGGGGTGACCGGCCGGTACAGCCTCTACGGATACGCGGGCTACAGCTACACGACATACGACGTCGGTTGCGCAGCGCCGGTGCTGCATCCCGACTACAAGTTCACCACGACCATCGCGAACGGCGAGTTCATGATCGCAACGGCGGTGATCGGAGCCTCGAACGCCTTGCGTGAGCGGGCCTGGGATCCGCGTTCCATGTGGGGTTGGGCCGACCCGCTGGTGGAGAAGGCCACCAAGGCCGTCTACCAGAAGGTGTTCAGTGTCTTCGGCATCGTCACCCTCTGTGTGGTCGGGCTCTACCTGCTCTGGCGCTCCCGCCAGTCGGACATGAGCAACGCGATGACCACCGCCGGCTGGGCCCTGCTGGTGATGGTGGCGGTCACCGCCCTGGCCGCCTGGCCGGTCAAGTCGGCGAACGTCGCCGACGGCACCCTCGTCACCACCCTCGGCGTGGTCCACGACGCGGTCGGCCCACAGGCCAGGGACGTGGCGCCGGGCCGGTGCATCGATCCGAATCCGGACCGGTGCAAGGACCATCGCCCTCCCGCCGTCCGGGCAAGCGACACCGCCACCGAATCCATGCTCTACCGGAACTGGCTGCGCGGCGTCCTGGGCTCCGCGGACAGCGAGACCGCCAAAAAGTATGGACCGGCCCTGTACGACGCACGGTCCTTGACCTGGGGTGAGGCGCGGTCAATGCGCGCCAATCCCGCGACCCGCCAGGCGACCATCTCCGCGAAACAGCAGCAGTGGATGAAGGTGGCGGAGCAGATCCGGATAGAGGACCCGGAGGCGTACGAGTACCTCCAGGGGGTGCGGGACATGGACCGGGTCGGCGCCGGGTTCATCGCCGTTCTCGCCTCGGTGCTGTTCGCGATGTTCGACCTGACCGCGTCGGTGCTGGTGCTGCTGGGCTTCCTGATCTTCCGATGGGCGGTGATCGCGGCGCCGATCCTGGGCACGGTCGGCCTGCTGCGCCCGGCCAGCGCGGGGCTGCGCCGGCTGGCGAACGCGGTGGTCGCCGCGGTCTTCAACATCGCCATCTTCGGCACCGGGGCCGCCATCTACCTCTTCGCGGTCGACCTCATCATGAGCACGACCACGCTGCCCGGTTGGCTCCAGGTGGTGCTGGTCTGGCTCTGCGGCGTGGTCGGCTGGCTGCTGCTGCGTCCCTACCGCCGGATCACCCAACTCGGCGGCAAGGACAGCAGCGAGGCGGTCAGCTCGGCCGGTTCCTGGCACCGGCGCTTCTTCCGGGACATGCGCACCGCCGCCCGGTTGGACGTGGCGGAGCCGGGCGGCACCGCCGAGCCCGCGATGGGCAGGCGCCGCACCGTCGTGGCGGAGCAGACCCGCCTGCGTCCCGAGGCGCGGCACGAGGATCCGGCGCACGCCGCCGGCGGTGCCGACCGGCAGCGGCCGGACGGCCGGGATCCGGCGCGCGAGGCGACCGCACCGGAGGACCGGGGCGGCGGCGCCCGGCCGGCCGCGCCCCGGCCCCGCCGCCGGGCCGCCTGGACCGAGCCGGACGTGCCCGAGGAGAGCCCGTCCTACGTCATCTACCGTCCGGGCACGGCCGACAGCACCCCCGATCGGCCCACTCCCCGGATCCGCTCCGAGGCCCGGTGAGTGCGGTGCGACGAGCCCTGGAGTTCCTGGTCACCCGGGCGCTGCGGTCCCGACTGGGGATCGCGCTCGCGATCGCCGTGGTGGTGTTCGGCATCATCGGCGCGGCCCGGCTGGTCGCCGGCCCCGGTGACCCGACGGCCGGCCTGGCCAACCGGCCGAGCCAGCCGGTCACCACCGTCGACCCGCACGCGGGCGACGACGGCGCGATCACCACCGCCGCGCCGGCCTCGCCGGTCACCCGCCCGGGTGCCCGCACCCCCGAGCAGACGGCGGAGCGCTTCGTCGCCGCGTGGCTGGGCAGGCCCGGCCTGACCACCGATCAGTGGCACGAGGGCCTCCGGCCGCTCTCCACCCCGGCGTTGACCGAGAAGCTCGCCGGCGCCGAGCCGGCGGGAGTGCCGGCCGAGCAGGTGACCGGTGAGGTCAGGCTCCGGCCCCGCACCGAGACCTTCGTCGAGGCCCTGGTGCCGCTGGACACCGGACGCCTCCGGCTGGAACTGGTGGCCCCCGACGGGCAGTGGCTGGTCGACGCGGTGGACTGGGAGCAGGCATGAGCGACGAGATGCGACCGCCCCGGCGACGGCTCCGGCTCGGCGCGCTGGCCGCCTTCCTCACCGGGACCCTGGCCCTGCTCTGCTGTGCCGGTGGAACGGCCGCCTTCTTCCTCACCGAACTGGGCGGCGACGCCGGCGAGCAACTGACCCTGGCCGGCCAGGAATGCACGGACAACTTCCAGGTCAACGCGACCGGGAAGATGCCCCGCATGTCGGAGTACGGCGACATCCAGCTGCGCAACGCGGCCCGGATCATCAAGGTCGGGCAGGAGATGAAGGTGCCGCCGCGCGGCTGGGTGATCGCGGTGGCGACCGCGATGCAGGAGTCCGGCCTGCGAAATTTGGCCAACCGGACGGTCGGGCAGTCGCGGGACCTCCCGAACGAGGGGGTCGGCGCCGACCACGACTCCGTCGGCCTGTTCCAGCAGCGGGCCAGCTGGGGCAGCGTCGCGCAGCGGATGACCCCCGAGTACGCAGCCCGCAAGTTCTACGAGAAGCTGCTCGACGTACCCGGATGGCAGCGGATGCCGCTGACCCGGGCGGCGCAGAGGGTACAGATCAGCGCCTTCCCCGACGCGTACGCCAAGCACGAGACGCTGGCCTCGCGGATCGTCGACGCGCTGGCCGGCGGCGCGGCCCGCACGGCGCAGATCGGCGACCGGCAGGTGTGCGACGCGGCCTCCGGCGCGGAGATCGCCGCCTCCGGGTGGACGGCTCCGATCCCGGGCGGTGTCGGTTCCGGCTTCCGCACCGCGAGCCGGCCCGGCCACAACGGGGTCGACATCGCCGCCCCGACAGGCACCCCGATCCACGTCGCGGCCACCGGTCGGGTCCTGGTGTCGCGCTGCGACCCGGACAACGGCGGCCGGCTGAGCTGCGACGTGGAGGGCTGGCCGGGCAAGGGCGGCTGCGGCTGGTTCGTCGACGTCCTGCACGCCGGCGGCACGATCACCCGCTACTGCCACCTGGTCTCGAAGCCCCGGGTCCGGGTCGGCCAGACGGTGCAGGCCGGCGAGGTGATCGGCGAGGTGGGCAGCAGCGGCAACTCCTCCGGCCCCCACCTGCACTTCGAGGTGCACACCGACGGCGACCGAAGCAGCCGGAGCGCGATCGACCCGGTGCCGTTCATGCGGTCGCGGGGCGCGCCGCTCAAGCACGCGGGATGAGACGCTCGGTGCCATGAAGGACCCGCTGCCCGACCCGTTCGCGGACCAACCGGACTGGGCGCCGGCACCACCGCGACCGATCGAGGTCGTGCCGGCGACCGGCCGGGTCGAGCTGCGGGGCCGACGCGTGCTGGTCGGCCTGCCGGGGCTGGGCTGGCGTGGCGACCTGCGTGCCGACGAGCGCGTGGTGCAGGGCAGCCGGACCTACGTCCCGGTCATTCCGGAGCACGAGTGGTACCGCGCGGAGGCCGACAAGGTGGAGGTCTTCGCCCCCCTGGTGCCGGTGGAGCGGGTCTGGGTGGAGACCGTGGGCACCCGGCCGGCGGCCGCCGGCGGGCAGCACGAGAGCGGGATCCGGCTGGTCTCCCTGGACACCCCGACGCACCGCCCGCCGACGCCGGTCGTCGAGGCGGACTCGGTCAGCGGTCGCCGGGTCGTGCACGTGGTCGATTCCGTCGAGCACCGCGACCTGCGGGCGGTCACCGAGACCTATTCCGGCGCCGACGGCGACATCTGCGTCCGGGTGACCCCGGAGGTGGAGTGGTACCGCTGGGCCTGGCGCGGCCAGTCACCGACCACCCTGGAGGTCCCGGTCCACCTACTGTGGATTGAATGAGGTCAGCTGACGGGCGCGCCGGCGCAGACCTGCCAGCCGTCCCGATCCTCCACCTCGAATTGCCAAGCGTCGGTCAGGCTCTGCTGAACGCCGTCGACGGAGGCACTCCGCCGGATCGTCGCCATGACGGTCGCCTTCGCCGGCCCACTCGTCGAAACCACGACATTCTCGATGTTGATGGAAAAGCCGACGCTCAACTCCTGTTCGCGCCGCTCCAAATTAGAGCGAAAACTGTCGATGGAGGGCAGTGATCCGTCGCAGGTGAAAAGAGCAGCTCGACCCTGGTCACGCGAAACCAGCGCGGCCTGCAGATAGCTCACCACCACCACGTCCGGTGCGCTCCGGTCCGGGGTGGCCGCCCGGTTGTACAGCACGAACCCCGCCACCACCCCGCCGAGGCAGAGCACCGCGAGCACCCCCGCGACCACCGTGAGGACCGTGCGCAGCCGCCGCCGTGGCCGCTCCGGCGCCGGGCTGGCCTGAGGCGGCGCCAACTGCTCGGGCGGCATCCGCTGCGCCGGTACGCGGGAGACCTGGGAACCGGCGGGGGGCTGCACTGATTCCACTCCCTGAGGCTAGCCGCTGGCCGCTCCGGACCCAATGCCCCAGATTCAGCGGATCGTGACGGCCCCCGCTGCACCGGTGAGATCCACGACAACACCGACGCAGCGCCGCCGCGCATCCGCCGGGAGCGGCTCGACCTGGGATACCGTCACTGGCGGGGTTGCCAGCCTCGGGCAGAGGGGGTGGACGGGTGGCCGGTCCGAAGGCACGTACCAACCGCGCCGCCGCCCTGCACCGGCGGGCCGCCGCCACCGCGGCCGCCGCCGCGGTGATCCTCGACGAGACCCGTCCCGCCCCGGCCGACCAGCGCCGCCAGTACGAGTTGGCCGAGCGGCTGCGTACCGCGGCGGCGCTGCTGGCCCCGGGTTGGTCCGGGGCTCCACTGGAGACGCTCGCCCCGGCCGCACCGGCCGGCGAGGGCCCCCCGCCGTTCGTCCGGGTCGGCGTCGCCGCCCCGCTGGACGACGCCCGCTTCCCGGCGCTGGTGCCGCTGCTCGGCACCGGTCACCTCACGGTGGACGCCGACGCGCATGACCCCCGGGTGGCCGGGCTGCTCCGGGCCGTACTGCTGCGGCTGCTGGCGGCGACCCCGGCCGGAGCGCTGCTGGTCCGCGCGGTGGACGCGGCGGGTGGCACGCTGGCGCCCTTCGCGGCGCTCGCCGATGCCGGCCTGCTGCCGCCGCCGGTGGCCGACGTGGCCGGGCTGCGGGCGGTGCTGGCCGAGGCGGAGCAGTGGGTCGCACCGGGCGCGAGCGGCCGCCGCCGGCACGACCGGACGCTGCTGCTGGTGATCGCCGCGCTGCCGGACCCGACCGGCCCGACCGACCTGGCCCGGATCGAGGCCCTGGCCGAGCAGGGCCGCTCGGCCGGGTTGCACCTGGTGGTCGCCGGCTGGCCCCGGCCCGGCCGCGGGCCGCTGCCCCAGGCCACCGCGCTGGCGATGCGCACCGCGTACGCGCTGCTCGGCGACCCGCCCGGGGCCTCCTTCGCCGGTCCCGGCGCGGAGCCGCCGGGTGGGTTGAACTCGCCGGTCTTCGTCGAGGCGGACCCGCCCGCCGACCTCGTCGACGCGGTCTGCCGGCGGCTCGCCGCTCAGGTGGAGGCGGGCTCCCGGCTGTCGCTGGGCGACCTGCTGCCACCGGACGACGCCGAGCTGTGGACCGCCGGTTCGGTCGACGGGATCTCCACCACGGTGGGCGACGCGGGCGGGCGTCCGGTGTCGCTCGGTTTCACCGAACTGACCCCGCACTGGCTGGTCAGCGGCCGGTCCGGGACGGGCCGATCCACCTTCCTCACCACCGCGCTGCTCGGCCTCGCCGCCCGGTACGGCCCGGACGAGCTGACCCTGCACCTGGTCGACCTGGGCCACGGCGAGTCCTTCGTGGAGTTCCTGCAGACCGAGCGGGACCGCTCCTGGGTCCCGCAGGTCCGCGCCGCGGCGATGGCCGCCGACCGGGAGTACGTGCTCGACCTGCTCGAACAGTTGACCGCGGAGCTGCACCGCCGCGAGGAGGCCGGGCGCCGGGCCGGCGGCCAGCGCTACGCCGAGCTGCGGGCGCACCAGCCGCTGCCCCGGATCGTCTGCCTGCTGGACAATCTTCCGCGACTCTTCGCCGAGCGGGACCGGTTGGCCACGGACGCCGCCGCCCGGTTGGAGGCGCTGGCCCGGGGCGGCCGGTCGTACGGCATCCACCTGGTCCTCGCCGGCGAGGGTGACCTAGGGCTGGGCTCGCGCGCCGACGGCGGGCACCGCGACTCGATGCTCGGCCAGTTCCCGGTGCGGGTGGCGCTGCCCGGCGGTGGCGCGGTGCTGGAGCCGACCAACGACTCGGCGGCGGGGCTGCCCGTGGGCAGCGCCGTGGTGAACACCGCCGGTGGGCTGGGCGGTCCCCGGGGCGCGATCCGGGGGCACGAGCGAATGGTCCGCTTCCCCGACCCGCAGGACGACCCGGAGACCGTGGAGCGGCTGCGCCACCGGCTCTGGTCGGCCCGGCCGGAGGGGTCGGGACCACCGGTGGTCTTCGCCGGCTACGCGCGCCCGCTGCTGCGCAACGATCCCCGGCACCGGGCCGCGCTGGCCGGGCAGGCGCACGGCCCGGCCGCCCTGCTCGGCCGGGCGGTGGACGTGGCCCGTACCACGGTGGCGGTGCCGCTCGGGCCGGCGGCGGGCCGGAACCTGGCCGTCCTCGGGCCGGAGGCGGCCGGGCTCCTGGTCACCGCGGCCCGCAGCGCCGCCGCCCACCACCCGCCCGGTGGCGCCCGCTTCGTGCTGGTGGCGGCGGACGGCGCGGCCCGGCCGGTCGCCGACGCGCTGGCGGCCGAACTGGCCGCGCGGCATCCGGTCGACACGGTCGACGTGCCCGGCCTGCTCGCGGTCGCGGACGCCGGCGAGCCGGCCTACCTGGTGATCTTCGGAGTGGACGGCGCGTCGCCGGAGCGGCTGCCCGCCGCCCGGTTGCGGGCCCTGCTGCGGGAGGGGCCGCCCGCCGGCCTGCACGTGCTCGGCTGGTGGCGCACGGTGCCGCCGTTCGCCGCGCTGCTGGAGCCGGCGGACGGCGCGGTGGACAAGCTGGCCGCGGTGGCGGCGGTGGACGTGCCGGGCGCGCAGCTGGCGGCGGTCTTCGGCCGCCCGGTCGACTGGCGGCCCCGGCCCGGCCGGGCGGTGCTCTGGGACGGGCCGGGCGAGCGGGGCACCGTGCTGGTGCCGTTCGCCGAGGAGGGAGCGGTATGACCGGTGGCGAGGCGCGCGGCCGGGCCGGGCCCGCCGTTCCCGGCCGGCAGCGCGACGGCGGGCGGCGGGTGCCGGCCCAACCGACCGGCGCCGACCCGGTCCCCGCCGCCTGGACGGACTACCTTGCCGCGGCCCGGCAGCTGGACGGGGTACGGCGGGACGCGGTCACCGCCGCGGGTGAGCAGGCCCGGTCGGTGCAGGCCGCCCGCGAGGAGTTGACCGCGGTACGCACCCGGTTGGCGCCGCAGGAGGCGCGGCTGCGGGAGCTGGGCGTACCGCCGATCTCGCTGGTGCCCACGCCGCCGGAGCTGACCGAGGCGACCCGGTCGATGGCGGGTGGTCCGGCGGCGGTGCTGGCCGCGCTGCGCGCCGCCCACGGCCGGGCGGACGCCGCGGACGCGGCGCTGGCCGCGCGCGGTCCGGTCAGCCCGGCCACCTGGCCGGCGTGGGTCCGCAACCTGCTGGTGTACGCGCCGCTGGCGCTGCTGGTGCCGGTGATCCAGGTGGTGGTCTACGTCGCGACCGGGCCGGGCCCGGCGAGCGTGGCGGCGCTGATCTGCGGGCTGCCGATGCCGGCGGTGGCGTTCGCGGCCGGTTGGATCGGCACCGGGCGGCTCTTCCCGGCGCGTCCGGGCGGGCGGACCGACCGGACGACCCGGCTGGGTGCGCTGGTCTGCCTGGTCCCGGCGGTGCTGGTCACCGCCGGGCTGCTGCTCGCGCTGCTCGCCGGCTGAGCCGGGGCGGCCACCGGCCGCCGTGGCCGCCAGCCACCGTCCGCACGGACGGCGGCCCGGCAGGCGACGGGGCCCCGACCGGTTCGCTCCGGACGGCAATCGGCCGGCCACCGCGGGACGCCGGGCCGGCCGGTGGTTGCTCGCGGGTCAGCGGGGGATGATCAGCGCCATCGCCTCGGCCCGCGACTTGGCGTCGTGCTGGAGCGTGCCGCGCACCGCCGAGGTGATGGTCTTGGCGCCGGACTTCTGGATGCCGCGCATCGCCATGCACATGTGCTCGCACTCCAGCACCACCACCACGCCGCGCGGTGCCAGCTTGCTCATCAGCAGGTCGGCGATCTGCGAGGTGAGCCGCTCCTGCACCTGCGGCCGGCGGGCGAAGACCTCGACCAGCCGGGCCAGCTTGGACAGGCCGGTGATCCGGCCGTCCGGCCCGGGGATGTAGCCGATGTGCGCGCTGCCGCGGAACGGCAGCAGGTGGTGCTCGCAGAGGCTCATCACGTCGATGTCCCGGACCAGCACCAGCTCCTCGTGGTTGGCCTCGAAGGTGGTGCTGAGCACCTGGGCCGGATCGACCCGGAGGCCGGCGAAGAGTTCCGCGTACGCGCGGGCCACCCGGGCCGGGGTCTGCTGGAGCCCGTCGCGGTCCGGGTCCTCCCCGACGGCGATCAGGATCTCCCGGACCGCCTTCTCGATCCGGCCGAGGTCCATCGTGTCCTCGACCGGCCGGCCGGTGAGCTTGCCGCTGATCAAACGGGCGGCGACGTAGTCCAGGTCGTCGCCGTCCGGTTCGGTGGCGGAAGCGGCCAGCCCCCGGTCCTGGGGGCTGGCCGCCGGGTCGGTACTCAGTGCGTACCGTCCGAGTTGTTCGAGGTGGCGCCACCGCCGACCGTCGCCTCGGCGCCGTCGGCCTGGGCCTGCACCTTGAGCGCCTCCTTCTCCGCCGGGGTGAGCACCGGCGGCTCGGTGGAGGGCTGCCGCTTGCCGAAGCCGTTGTACGGCGCCATCGGCGGCCGCTTGGCCACCCGGGCGCAGATCCGGGCCATGTCGGCGGTGGAGAGGGTCTCCTTCTCCATCAGCTCCAGGACGATGTTGTCCAGCACGTCCCGGTACTCCACCAGGATCTCCCAGGCCTCGTCGTGGGCCAGCTCGATCAGCGCCCGCATCTCGGCGTCGATCTCGGCGGCGACGGCGTCGGAGTAGTCCCGCTCGTGGCCCATGTTGCGGCCGAGGAACGGCTCGTCGCCGCTGGTGCCGTACTTGATCGCACCGAGCTTGGAGCTCATGCCGTACTGGGTGATCATCGCGCGGGCCAGCTGGGTGGCCTTCTCGATGTCGTTGCCGGCGCCGGTGGTCGGCTCGTGGAAGACCAGCTCCTCGGCGGCCCGGCCGCCGAGCGCGTAGGCCAGCGTGTCGACCATCTCCGCGCGGGTCTGGGTGTACTTGTCCTCGGTGGGCAGCACCAGGGTGTGGCCCAGCGAGCGACCGCGGGACAGGATCGTCACCTTGTGCACCGGCGCGGCGTGCGGCAGCGCCCAGGCGACCAGCGCGTGCCCACCCTCGTGGTACGCGGTGATCTTCTTCTCCTGGTCGCTCATCACCCGGGTCCGGCGCTGCGGACCGGCGATCACCCGGTCGATCGACTCCTCCAGCGAGTCGTTGGTGATCGCCCGCTGGTCCTTGCGGGCGGTGAGCAGCGCGGACTCGTTGATCACGTTGGCCAGGTCGGCGCCGCTGAAGCCCGGGGTGCGCCGGGCCACCGCGTCGAGGTCGACGTCGGGGGTGAACGGCTTGCCCTTGGCGTGCACCCGCAGGATCGCCTTGCGGCCCTCCATGTCGGGGGCGTCCACCGGGATCTGCCGGTCGAACCGGCCCGGGCGCAGCAGCGCCGGGTCGAGGATGTCCGGCCGGTTGGTGGCGGCGATCAGGATGACGCCGCCCTTGGTGTCGAAGCCGTCCATCTCGACGAGCAGCTGGTTCAGCGTCTGCTCGCGCTCGTCGTGGCCGCCGCCCATGCCGGCACCGCGGTGCCGGCCGACGGCGTCGATCTCGTCGACGAAGACGATCGCCGGGGCGTTCGCCTTGGCCTGCTCGAAGAGGTCGCGGACCCGGCTGGCGCCGACACCGACGAACATCTCCACGAAGTCCGAGCCGGAGATCGAGTAGAACGGCACCCCGGCCTCGCCGGCGACCGCCCGGGCCAGCAGGGTCTTACCGGTGCCGGGCGGGCCGAAGAGCAGCACGCCCTTCGGGATCTTGGCACCCAGGGCCTGGTACTTCGCCGGGTTCTGCAGGAAGTCCTTGATCTCGTGCAGCTCCTCGACGGCCTCCTCGGCCCCGGCCACGTCCGCGAAGGTGGTCTTCGGCGTGTCCTTGGTGATCATCTTGGCCTTGGACTTGCCGAAGTTGAGCACCCGGGAGCCGCCGCCCTGCATCTGCGACATGAAGAAGAGCAGCAGGAGCACGAGCAGCGCGATGGGCAGGAGGTTGACCAGCAGGCTCACCCAGATGCTGTCCGAGGAGACCTTGGTGTCGGCCGGGCCGGTGATCCGGTTCGCCGCCTTGGCGTCGAGGACCTCGTTCCAGACCTGGTCGCCGACCTCGTACGGGAACTGGGCCTCGATCCGGTCGGTCGTGGTGTCGCCGAACTTCGCCTTCTCGGCGAGTTCGAGCTGGAGCGTCTGCTCCTTGTCCTGGAAGACCGCCTTGTCGATCTTGGCGGTGTGGAGCTGGTCGAGCGCCACCGAGGTGTCCACCCGGTGGTAGCTGGGGCCAGCCGTGAAGAGTTGACTGAGCACAACGGCGCCGAGGATGACCAGGATGATCCAGACCACCGGTCGGCGGAAGAAACGCGTACGTTCCATGCTGTTGTCGGGCACCGAGACGCCCGCATCCTCCTGATCGACGTCCTGACCGTCTGAATGGTGTCGCCGCCTGGGGCGGCGCCGGGCCGCCGTGCGGGCCGGCCGCGACCCCGAGGCGCGAGTCTGCCGCGCCGCGGTCATTCGACGGTACACCGTGCGCGCGAGAAGCGAGCTTGCGAGCCCCGCAGTCACGCCCCATCGAGATCGACGGAGCGCCCCGCGGCCGGGCCCCCAGCGCGCCTTTTCGCTCCCAGCGGAGCCCGGGCGATGGCCGGCGTGGCGAGGAGTCCGGCCCCGGCCATCCGATCGCCCGGTCACGCGGTCGAGGGGCCGGGAGCGGAGCTGCCTCCGCGCCACCGACGTCCACGGTAGTCCGATCGGCTGGGAGTCCGCTGAACGTCCGCTCGACGCGCGCCGATGCGAGGCGGGCTCAGGACCGGGCGTAGACCTCCGGCTTGAGCACGCCGACGTAGGGCAGCTCGCGGTAGCGCTCGGCGAAGTCGAGGCCGTAGCCGACGACGAACTCGGTCGGGATGTCGAAGCCGACGTACTTCACCGGCACCGACACCTTGACCGCGTCGGGCTTGCGGAACAGCGCGACCACCTCGACGCTCGCCGCGGAGCGCGACTCGAGGTAGCGCAGCAGCCAGGAGAGGGTCAGCCCGGAGTCGACGATGTCCTCGACCACCACGACGTGCCGGCCGGCGATGTCGCGGTCCAGGTCCTTGAGGATGCGGACCACGCCGGAGGAGGTGGTGCCCTGGCCGTACGAGGAGATGGCCATGAAGTCCAGTTCGGCGGGGGGCCCCTGCCGGCCCAGCGCCCGGGCGAAGTCGGCCATGAACATGACCGCGCCCTTGAGCACGCAGACGAGCAGGAGCCCGTCCTCGACGTGGGCGTAGTCCGCGGAAACCTGCTTGGCCAGTTCCGCGGTCTTCTCGCGGATCTGCGCCTCGGAGATGATCACGTGGTCGATGTCGGCGTCGTACCAGGAGCCGTCAGCCATGACCCCTAGCCTGCCGTACGCCGGACGGCCCCCGTCGGCGGGGCCGCCCCTTTTGGCGCGGTCCCGCCCAGGATTTTTCCCGCAAAGTTGACCAATCACCTCAGCAGGTACGGGACCGCCACCGGCGGCCGTCGTCGCTGGGCTTCCAGTCGGCCGAGTCCCGGCTGTCGGCGGTCAGGCCGGTCGCCGAGGCCACGGCGAGGAGGACGAGGAACAGAAGGAAGAACAGGAACTCCATGGCGGCGCTCGCTTTCGCACGTTTGCTGTCGTTTTCGCCGCCGGTGCGCACCGGACTGGATCCAGTTTCCGCCGCTCCGTCCGCCCCGGACAGTGGCAGGAATGCCACCGGGGCTCGATTTCCTGCCACCTCCGGGGTTACCCTCGTCACATGCTGCGCACGGTTGCCGTCCTCGCCCTCGACGGGGTCGCCGCGTTCGAGTTGGGCGTCCTCGCCGAGGTCTTCGGCACCGACCGCACCGCCGACGGCTTCCCCGGCTACCGCTTCCAGGTGTGCGCCCCCGACGGCGCGCCGGTGCGCACCGCCTCCGGCTTCCACCTCGTCCCGCACGCCGACCTCGGGCCGGTCGAGGAGGCCGACCTGGTCGCCGTGCCCGCCCACCAACACGGGACGACCGTGCCGCCGGAGGTGCTCGACGCGCTGCGCCGGGCCGGCGCCCGGGGGGCCTACCTGCTCAGCGTCTGCTCGGGAGCGTTCCTGCTCGGCGCGGCCGGGCTGCTCGACGGCCGTGACTGCACCACCCACTGGAGGTACGTCGACGAACTCCAGCGCCGCCACCCGGCCGCCCGGGTGCAGTGCAACTCGCTCTACGTCCAGGACGGTCGGTTGCTCACCAGCGCCGGCACCGCGGCCGGCATCGACGCCTGCCTGCACCTGGTGCGCCAGGAGCACGGGTCGGCCACGGCCACCCGGTTGGCCCGCCGGATGGTCGTCCCGCCGCACCGCGACGGCGGGCAGTCGCAGTACGTCGAGGCGCCGATTCCCAAGGCGCCCGAGGCGCCCACCCTGGAGCCGGTGCTGGAGTGGCTGATGGGGCACCTGGACCGGCCGGTGACGGTCGACGAGATCGCCGCCCGGGCCGGCATGGCGCCGCGGACCTTCGCCCGCCGGTTCCGGGCCGAGACCGGCACCACCCCGCACGACTGGCTGACCAACCAGCGGGTGCTGCTGGCCCGGCGGCTGCTGGAGGAGACCCGGCTGAGCGTGGAGGACGTCGCCGACCGCTCCGGGTTCGGCGACGCCGCCGCGCTACGGCACCACTTCGCCCGCCGGGTCGGCGCCACCCCGCACAGCTACCGGACCACCTTCCGCGACCGCGCCCACGCCGGCTGAGTTGCCGCGTCCCAGCACGGCCAGGCCGGCCGCCGCGGCCAGCGGGTGGCTCGGGAGCGCCGACCCGGCGGCGACCGCTCCTCAGGGCCCGCCGACCCGGGTCAACCGGCCGTCCCGGCGGACCACCCGCAGGCCGCCGGGCAGGTGCGCCGCCCCCTGCCCGCGCCAGCCGGTGACCAGCGTGTCGAGGGCGGCCACGTGCCGGTGCGACAGCGCGGCCGGCGGGGCGCCCAGCTCGCGGGCCCAGGCGTGCAGCACCCGGCCGCGTACCGCGGGTGCCAGGTCGGCGAGCGCCGCCACCGACAGCCCGCCGGCCGGGTGCCGGACCGCGGCGAGCGCGGTGGCGGCCAGGTCGTCGAGCGTGGCGTTGTCCGCCGCCACCAGCCGGGCCGTCCGGGCCAGGTTCTCCAGCACGCCCGGCCCGAGCGCCCGCACCAGCGCCGGCAGCACGTCGGCCCGGACCCGGGCGCGGGCGTACGAGGGGTCGGCGTTGTGCGGGTCCTCCCACGGGGTCAGCCCGAGCACCGCGCACGCCTTGCGGGTCTGCTCCCGGCTCACCTCCAGCAGCGGGCGCAGCAGCGGCACCCCGGCCAGGTCCCGGCGGGCGGGCATCCCGGCCAGCCCCCGCGGACCGGCGCCCCGGGCGAGCGCGAGCAGCACCGTCTCGGCCTGGTCGTCCCGGGTGTGGCCGGTGAGCAGCGCCGCCGCCCGGTGTCGCCGGGCCACCTCGGCCAGCGCCTGGTAGCGGGCCTCCCGGGCGGCCGCCTCCGGCCCACCGGGACGGCCGACCACCTCGACCCGGACCGTCTCCACGGGGGCGAAGCCGACGTCGCCCGCCCAGGCCGCCACCGCCTCGGCCCGCTCGGCCGAGCCGGCCTGCAGGCCGTGGTCGACGGTCACCAGACCGGCCGGCCGACCCAGCCGGGGCGCCACGAAGACGGTGGCCGCGGCCAGCGCGAGCGAGTCGGCGCCACCGGAGCAGGCGACCAGCACCGGTCCGGGCGGCAGACCGGCCAGCGCGCGGCGCACCGCGACCCGGATCGCGGCGACCGGCGGGGCGAGCGCGGCCACGGCCGGACGGTCAGCCGACGACCGGCACCGGGCCCACCGGCCCGTGCACCCGGGCCACCCAGGCGTCCGGGTCGCCGAGTTCCTCGAGCCGGGGCAGGGTGAGCGGCGAGTCGAAGACCTTGTTGAAGCCGGGCATCCCGACCCGCTCCACCACGCCGTGCACGAACTTGCGGCCCTCGGCGTACTGGCGCATCTTGACGTCGACGCCGAGCAGCCGGCGGATCGCCTTCTCCAGCGGGTTGCCGGACTCCCGGCGCCGGTTGAACGCCGCCCGGATCCGCTCGACGCTCGGGATCACCTGCGGGCCGACCCCGTCCATCACGAACTCCGCGTGCCCCTCGAGCAGGGTCATCAGCGCGGTCAGCCGGTCCAGCACGGCCCGCTGCGCGGGCGTCTGGACGAGGTCCAGCACGCTGGTGCGGCTCTCCGGGTCGCGGACCGCGTCGGAGAGGGTGGCCACGCCCCGGCGCAGCCGCTCCAGCAGGTGCTCGCCGCCGCCGGACGAGGCGTCGACGAAGGCCTGCACCTCGCCCAGGAAGTAGCCGCGCATCCAGGGCACGGCGGTGAACTGGGTGCGGTGGGTCACCTCGTGCAGGCAGACCCAGAGCCGGAAGTCGCGCGGGTCGGCGTCGAGCTTGCGCTCCACCTCGACGATGTTCGGCGCGACCAGCAGCAGTTGCCCCGGGTCGGCGGAGAAGACCTCGTACTGGCCGAGCACCCGGCCGGAGAGGTACGCCAGCACGGTGCCGGCCTGCACACCGGTGAGCCGGGAACCGATCGCCTCGGTCAGCGGGCCGGGCTGCTTGTCGCCGGAGAGCCGGCTGACCAGGGGGCTGATCACCTCGCGCAGCCCGGCGATGTTGGTCGCCGCCCAGTCCCGCCGGTCGACCACCCGCACCGGCGGGTGCGACACCTGCGGCCGCAGCCCGGTGTAGTCCGCGACGTGCCCGGCCGCCTCCTCGGTCAACCGCCGCAGGTCGGCGACCACGTCGGTGGCCTCCGCGTACGACACCCGGGGGCCCGACTTGCCCAGCGCCCCCGCGGTCGCGGCGGCCAGATCCCAGTCCACGAACTGCGCCATGCACCCACCGTACCCGCGCCGGAACACCCCGGCCCGGGCTCGCGGTGGCGATCGACGCCGGTCGCGGCCGGCCCGGGCACCGGGTGGGCCACGCCACCGCCGGGGCGGCGCGGGTCAGCGGCAGCCGCAGCCGGCCAGCGCGGCGCCGATCCGGTCCAGCGCTCCCCGGGCGGCGTCCATCCCGTCCGGGGGCACCGCGTCGGTGAGCACGGCGAAGGTGAGCAGCCGCCCGTCGGCGGTGGTGACCAGCCCGGCGATGGCGTGCACCTTGGTCAGCGTGCCGGTCTTGGCCCGGACCACGCCGGCGCCGGCCCTGGACCCGCTCGCCGCGAAGCGCTCGCCCAGCGTGCCGGACCAGCCGGCGACCGGCAGGCCGCCGAAGACCGCGGCCAGCTCCGGCCGGCTGCCGTTGCCGGCGAGGGTGACCAGGTCGGTGAGGAGCGAGGGGCTGATCCGATTGGTGCGGGACAACCCGCTGCCGTCGGCGAGGGAGAGCTCGTCGGCGGGCAGGCCCAGTTCGGCCACCACGGCGTCCATCGCGGCGGCGGCGCCGGTGAACGAGGCGGGCTGGTCACGGGCCAGCGCGACCTGGCGGGCCAGCGCCTCGGCGACGATGTTGTCACTGTCGCTGATCATGATGTCGACCAGCCGGACCATCGGCAGCGACTCCACCTTGCCCAGCTCGCCGCCGGGCGCGCCGGCGGTGGCGTCGGCGCCGGCCGCCGGGGCCCTGCCGCGGCTGACCTTGTCGGCCGGCACGCCGAGCAGCCGGGCGAACGCGCGGCCGGCGACCAGGTCGGGCTGGGACACCCGCTCGGCGCCGTGGTTGCCGGCATCGTGGTCCCGCTTGGCCTGCGGCACGTCCTCGCGCGCACCGTCGGTCATCAACGCGGTGATGGCGCCGCCGTACCCGCCGGTGGGGATGTCGGCGTCCCAGCCGGGCTCGTGGACCGGGCCGGAGTAGAGCGAGGAGTCGACGATCACCTTGGTCGGCGCGGTGCCGCCGAGCGCCGCCTTCACCTGGGCGGCCAGGTCGTCCAGCCGGGCCGCGCCGGGGTAGAAGCCCTTCCTGTCGACCGCCAGCGTCGGGTCGCCGCCGCCGACGATCACCACCTCGCCCGGATTCGCGCCGGCCACCGCCCGGGTCGGGATGCGGTATCCGGGACCGCGCGCGGCGAGCACGGTCACCGCGGTCACCAGCTTGGTCACCGAGGCGGGCACGGTGCCGTCGTCCTCGTTGGCGCCGAAGATCGGCTGGCCGGTGGCCACGTCGGCCACCGAGACGTTGACCCGGTCACCGAGGGCGGCCGCGCGGACCAGCGGGTCGAGCGCGGCGGAGACCCCCTCCGGGGTGGGGAGTGGGGCGTTCGCGTCCGCCCCGGCCAGCACCGGCACCGGCGGTGGATCGGCCGTCCCGGCGGCGGGCCCGGCGGCCCGGTCGTCGCCGAGCCAGCCCGCCACCGGGCCGGGACGGACCACGACCACGCCGGCGGCCAGCGCGAGCAGCAGCACCGTGGCGAGCACGAGCGGGAGCGGCCACCGGCGCCGGGCCGGAGGAGGGGGCACGGCGGCCGACGGCGGCGGACCGCCGGGCGGCGGCGACACCGGGCCGGAGGCACCGGCGTGGAACTGCGGCACCCTGGCCGTACCGGAGGCACCGGCGTGGAACGGCGGCACGCTGGCGGTCCCGGAGGCGCCGGGGTTCAGCGGGCGGCCGCCGGGCGGGCCGGCGACGCCCGGGTACGGCGTCCCGGGCGCGGCGGCGGCGTTCGGTGCGTCGCCGCCCGGCCGCCAGGGCGGGGGCGTGGGTCGGTCCGCGCCGTACGCCGCGGCCGGGTCGGCGGACGGCTGCGGAGCCTGCGGAGGGTGCGCGTCGGGGACCCGGAACCGGCCGGTGGCGGCACCCGGAGCAGATCCACCCGTACCACGTCCAGCACCCGCCTCCGGGCGGTAGTGTGAATCTTCCCTCCCCACGACCCCCTCCTCCCCCACGAAATTCGGCCTGGGTGACACTACTTCGGTCCGAACACTATGCGGTGGCCGGAGCCGGCGGGTGGGCATTCACCCGGACCGGGCGGCGCCGGTGGTTTCCGTTAGCCAGCGTGGGCAAACGAGGGAGCGTGCAGATGGATTTCGACGTGACGGTTGAGATCCCGAAGGGTCACCGCAACAAGTACGAGGTCGACCACGCGACCGGCCGGATCCGGCTGGACCGCACCCTCTTCACGTCCACCCAGTACCCGGCGGACTACGGGTTCATCGAGGGCACCCTCGGCGAGGACGGCGACCCGCTGGACGCGCTGGTGCTGGTCCCCGAGCCGACCTTCCCCGGCTGCCTGATCCGCTGCCGCACCATCGGCATGTTCCGGATGACGGACGAGAAGGGCGGCGACGACAAGGTGCTCTGCGTCCCCTACGAGGACCCGCGCCAGGAGCACCTGCGCGACATCCACCACCTCGGCGAGTTCGACCGGCTGGAGATCCAGCACTTCTTCGAGGTCTACAAGGACCTGGAGCCGGGCAAGTCGGTCGAGGGCGCCACCTGGGTGGGGCGGACCGAGGCCGAGGCCGAGATCCGGGCGTCGTACCAGCGCGCCAAGGAGGCCGCGGAGCGCGGCGACGCCGGGCACTGACCCGCAGCGACGTTCCAACGGGCCCGGGGGCCGCTCAGCCGAGCAGCCCCCGGGCCCGTTCGTACAGGTCGAGCACCGCGCAGGCGACCGGGACCACGGAGACCACCAGCGCGGTGTCGGTCAGGTCGGCGAGCCGGCCGAGGTAGGGGGAGACCGGCCGGGAGGCGTACGTGCGGCCCGCCGCCACCGCCAGCACGGCCACCGCGAGCCCGCCGACGACCAGCACCAGCCGGCCGGCCGGACCGGAGCCCGCGGCGAGCACGGCGCCCAGCACCGCGTACCCGGCCAGCCCGGCGGCCACCGTCGGCACCCGGTGCCGCAGTGCCACGAACAGCCGGGAGCGCAGCAGCAGCACGGCCCCGGCCACCGCGACGAGCACCCGGCCGGCGGTCCCGCCGGCGACGCCGAGCACCAGCGCGGCGGCGACCGCCAGCACCGCGTGCCCGAGCAGCATCCCGGTCAGCATCTCCTCGGTGCGGGCCACCGCCGCGTGGACCCGGCCCCGGTCGGGCAGGTCCCGGGCCCGGTCGTCGCCGGGGGCGCCGGTCGGCAGGGTGATCGGCGGCAGCGGCACCTTGCCGAGCCGGATGGCCAGCAGCGGGACCGCACCGACGGCGAAGACCAGGACGCAGAGCAGCACCGCGGCGGTGCCGGCCGGGTCGAGCAGCAGCCCGCCGAGGGCGGCCGGCGCGCCGGCCGCTCCGACCACCGCCCCGGCCACGAAGACCCGCAGCCGGGTGGCGATGCCGGCCAGCCCGAGCACCGACACCAGCAGCAGCGCCACCGAGCCGGCCAGCAGCTCCGGCGCGCCCAGCCAGCGCAGCGGGGCGAGCGGGCCGACCGGGTCGCCGGAGCTGACCGCGAGGGCGCCGGCGGCGGCCGCGTACGGCAGCGCGTAGCCGCCCAGGGTGGCGCCGACCGGCCCGTCCCCGTGCGCCCGGGACGCCACCGTGCCGGCCAGGGTGAGCAGCAGCGCCACCACCGCCGCGGCGGGCCAGCCGGCGCCGCGCCCCGGACCGCCGGCGAGCACGGCGAGCAGCCCCACTCCGAGCGGCACCGCCGCCCCGGCCAGCACGGCGGCCCGGGTGGCCGCGGGCGACCAGGCGCCGCCCCGCCGCCGGGCGCCGTCGGCGATCGCCTCCACCACGTCGTCGTACTCCAGCTCGGGCCACTCGGCGCGGGCCGGCACCAGGTGCAGCACCTCGCCGTCCCGGACCCCCTGCGGCAACAGCGCCTGCGCGGTCGCCAGCACCGCTCCGTCGGTACGCCGCAGCACCCAGCCGCCGTGCCGCTCGCCGTCGTCGGCCAGCCCCTCACCGGCGTGCCGCAGCACCTCCGGCAGCAGCTCGGCCAGCGGGACCTGCTCCGGCAGCGCGACGTCCACCCGCCGCTGCGGGGCGCTGATGGTCACCCGGGCCAACCCGATTGTCATCGACCGATCTCCATATCGAGCGGGTTTGGTGGCTGCGCGGACGACAGGACTTTACCTACCATGAGCCAGGCTCGGGTCACCGTGCGCAGTCAGGAGGGTGGAGTGTCCACTGTCGTCATCAAGCGGCCACCCCGACGCCCGGCGCCCGAGATCCCGGTCGGCGAACTGCCGGTGGAGGCGCCGCCGGAGATTCCCGCGGTCACCGGCGGGCGCTGGCAGCAGCTGCTGATGGTGCTGCCGATGCTCGGCGGCACGGTGGCCATGGCGATGATGTTCGGCCGCGGCGGCGGGGCCTACTCGTACGTGGTCGGCGGCATGTTCGGCCTCTCCTCGCTGGCCATGCTGGTGACCTCGTGGGGCAGCGCCTCCGGCACGCCGAAGAAGTCGGAGATGATGGCGGCCCGCCGGGAGTACCTGCGACACCTGACCGCCCTGCGCCGGCGGGTCCGGCAGACCGCCGGCCAGCAGCGCGCCGGGCTCTACTACCGGCACCCGGACCCGGGCCGGCTCTGGTCCACGGTGGAGAGCCACCGGGTCTGGGAACGCCGGCCGGTCGACCCGGACTTCGCGGTGGTCCGGGTCGCGGTCGGGCCGCAGACCCTGGCGACGCCGCTGGTCCCGCCGGTCACCCGCCCGCTGGAGGAGCTGGAGCCGATGACCGCGGGGGCGCTGCGCCGCTTCCTGGACGCGTACTCGGTGGTGCCCGACCTGCCGGTGGCGCTGTCGCTGCGCAGCTTCGCCCGGGTCCACCTGAAGGCCACACCGGCCGGCGACGGCCGGGCGCTGGCCCGCGCGATGCTCACCCAACTGGCCGTCTTCCACGCCCCCGACGAGCTGCTCGTCGCGGTCTGCGCCGGGCCGGAACGGCGGAACGCCTGGGAGTGGGTGAAGTGGCTGCCGCACGCCCACCACCCCGGCCGTACCGACGCCCTGGGCCCGGTGCGGCTGGTCACCAGCGCCGCCGCCGAGCTGGAACGGCTGCTCGACGACGTGCTGGCCAGCCGGTCCCGGTTCAGCCCGGCCGGGCCGGCGACCGACGGGCCGCACGTGGTGGTGGTGCTCGACGGCGGCGACCTCACCGGAGCCACCGACCTGACCGGGGACGGCGGCATCGACGCCGTGA
The DNA here is from genome assembly GCF_056780015.1 of Micromonospora sp. R311. Taxonomy (NCBI): domain Bacteria; kingdom Bacillati; phylum Actinomycetota; class Actinomycetes; order Micromonosporales; family Micromonosporaceae; genus Micromonospora; species Micromonospora sp. R311. Next base: position 128,534 of record NZ_JBSWCE010000008.1, on the reverse strand, counting down.
CGGTCATCGACCTGGACACCGCGCCGCCGCGCCTGCTGGACCGGTTCGCGCTGCTGCTGGAGCTGCGCGAGGGTCGGCTGCACTCGCACTCCACCGAGGGACACGTCGAGGTGGGCACCGCCGACCGGTTGGAGCTGGCCGACGCCGAGGCGGTGGCCCGTCGGTTGGCACCGCTGCGGTTGGCCAGCGCACCCCGTGGCCCGGACGCCCCGGCCGGCGCCGAGCCGGGGCTGCCCGAGCTGCTCGGGCTCGGCGACCCGGAGAGCTTCACCGCCGAGCAGGGCTGGGTGCCCCGGTCACCGCGCGAGCGGTTGCGGGTGCCGATCGGGGTGGGCACCGACGGCGGCGCCATCGAACTGGACCTCAAGGAGTCCGCCCAGGACGGGATGGGCCCGCACGGCCTGCTGATCGGGGCCACCGGCTCCGGGAAGTCCGAGCTGCTGCGCACGCTGGTGCTCGGGCTGGCCACCACGCACAGCTCCGAGCAGCTCAACTTCGTGCTGATCGACTTCAAGGGCGGCGCCACCTTCGCCTCCTTCGACCGGCTGCCGCACACCGCCGCGGTGATCACCAACCTGGCCGACGCCCTACCGCTGGTCGACCGGATGGTCGACGCGATCAACGGCGAGCTGGTCCGCCGCCAGGAACTGCTCCGCCGGGCCGGCAACTTCGCCGGCCTGCGCGACTACGAACGGGCCCGGGCCGCCGGCGCGCCGCTCGCCCCGCTCCCCTCGCTGCTGCTGATCTGCGACGAGTTCTCCGAGCTGCTCTCGGCCAAGCCCGACTTCATCGACCTCTTCGTACAGATCGGCCGGCTGGGCCGGTCGCTCGGCGTACACCTGCTGCTGGCCTCGCAACGGCTGGAGGAGGGGCGGCTGCGCGGCCTGGACACGCACCTGTCGTACCGGATCGGGTTGCGGACCTTCTCCGCGCTGGAGTCCCGGACGGTGCTCGGGGTGCCGGACGCGCACGAGCTGCCCCGCTCGCCCGGCCACGGCTACCTCCGCTTCGGCACCGAGCCGCTGGTCCGGTTCAAGGCCGCGTACGTCTCCGGGGCGGTACGCCGGCACCCCGTCGCCGCCGGCGCGGGCGGTGCCGGCAACCCCCGCCTGCTCGCCTTCTCCACCCACTACGTGCCGCCGCCGGAGCCGGCCGGGCCGGCCGCGCCACCCGCCGAGGAGGACGGCACGGAGAGCCTGCTCGAGCTGCTGGTCGGCCGGCTGGCCGGGCAGGGCCCGCCGGCGCACCAGGTCTGGCTGCCGCCGCTGGGCCACCCACCGGCGCTGGACGAGCTGCTCGGCCCGGCCGGCCTCGACCCGGCGCGCGGGCTGACCGTCGGCAACCCGGAGCTGCACGGCGCGCTCCAGGTGCCGGTCGCCGTGGTCGACAAGCCGTTCGAGCAGCGCCGCGACCTGCTCTGGTTGGCGCTGGACGGCGCCGCCGGGCACGTGGCGGTGGTCGGCGCGCCGCAGAGCGGGAAGTCGACCGCGCTACGCACGCTGATCTGCTCGCTGGCGCTCACCCACACCCCGGCCGAGGTGCAGGTCTACTGCCTCGACTTCGGCGGCGGCGGGCTGGCCGGGCTGCGCGACCTGCCGCACGTCGGCGGGGTCGCCGGGCGCACCGACCCGACCGCCGTCCGGCGTACCGTCGGCGAGATCGCCACCCTGCTGGTCGACCGGGAGCGGCGCTTCGCGGAGCTGGGCGTGGAGTCGATGGCCGCCTGGCGGCAGCGCCGCGCCGCGCTGGCCGGCACCGGCCCGCCGGCCACCGACCCGTTCGGCGACGTGTTCCTCGTGGTCGACGGCTGGGCCACCCTGCGCGGCGAGTACGACGACCTCGAGCCGCTGATCACCGACCTCGCCACCCGGGGCCTGTCCTACGGGGTCCACGTGGTGGCGACCGCGCTGCGCTGGCTGGACTTCCGGCCGGCCATCCGGGACCTCTTCGGTTCCCGGCTGGAGCTGCGCCTCGGCGACCCGGCCGACTCGCTGGTGGCGCGACGGGCCGCGGCGAACGTGCCGGAGCAGAGCGCCGGCCGGGGCATCACCGCGGAGAGCCTGCACTTCCTCACCGCGCTGCCGCAGCTCGCCACCGGTGCGGACACCGCCGACCTGGTCAAGCAGGTGGCCGCCGGCTGGCCCGGGCCGGGCGCGCCGCGGGTGCGGCTGCTCCCGCCGGTGCTCCCGTACGCCGAACTCGACCTGACCGCGACGACCGGGCTGCGGCTGCCGATCGGGGTGGCCGAGGCGGACCTGCGCCCGGTGGTGCTGGACTTCGCCACCGAGCCGCACTTCGTGGTCTTCGGCGACGCCGAGTGCGGCAAGTCGTCGTTCCTGCGCGCGCTGGCCACCTCGATCATCACCCGGTTCACCCCGGAGCAGGCCCGGGTGATCCTGGTCGACTACCGGCGCAGCCTGCTCGGCGCGATCGAGTCGCCGCACCTGATCGGCTACGGCACCGCCGCCGCGCACACCGCCGACCTGATCGAGTCGGCCACCGGCTACCTGCAGGCCCGGCTCCCCGGCCCGGAGGTCACCCCGGCGCAGTTGCGGGAGCGGTCGTGGTGGTCCGGGCCGGAGCTGTTCGTGCTGGTCGACGACTACGACCTGGTCGCCAGCGGGCCGGCCAACCCGTTGCGGGCACTGGAGGAGCACCTGCCGCACGCCCGCGACGTCGGGCTGCACCTGGTGCTGGCCCGCCGCTCCGGCGGCGCCGGCCGGGCCCAGTACGAGCCGATCGTGCAGCGGCTGCGGGAGCTCTCCACGGCCGGGCTGGTGATGGCCGGCAGCCCGGACGAGGGGGCCCTGGTCGGCCCGGTCCGGCCCGGGCCGCTGCCGCCGGGGCGGGGTCGGCTGGTCACCCGGCGCGAGGGCGTACGCCTCGTGCAGCTGGCCCACCTGCCGCCACCGTGACAGGTGTCCCCGGATAGCCCCGGAAGAGGGGGTGGAACCGGTAATCTCCGATCGTCGTCTTTCCGGAACCGATGAATGGCTGGGGATGTGACCAGGGTGCGGCACGGTCGTCCGCCGACGGCGCGACGGGTCGCCGGCCGGGCGCTGCTCGGTGTGGCGGCCACAGTCGTGTCGCTCGCCGGTGCAATGCCCGCCGCCGCCGCCCCCGCCCGACCGGTCGCGGGCCCACCGGCGGCCTTCGCGCCGGCGGACAGCCAGGCCCGCGCCGACCAGGTCCGCGGCGAGCAGTGGCAGCTCGACGAGCTGGGGGCGAAGACAGCCTGGCGCACCTCGACCGGGCGCGGGGTCACCGTCGCGGTCATCGACTCCGGTGTGGACGCCGACCACCCCGACCTGGTCGGCCAGGTGCTGCCCGGCCACGATCTGGTCGCCCCGGACGGTGACGGCGACCCGGACCCGGTCGGCCACGGCACCACGGTGGCCGGGCTGATCGCCGGGCGCAACGACGACAACCGGGGCGTCGTCGGCCTCGCGCCCGACGCCAAGATCCTGCCGGTGCGGGTGCTGGACGACGAGAACCGCTACGACGACGCGCTGATCGTCGCCAAGGGCGTGCGCTGGGCCGTCGACAACGGCGCCCGGGTGATCAACCTCTCCCTCGGCGGAAGTGGCGACAGTCCGGCGCTGGCGGCCGCGCTCGACTACGCCTTCGCCCGGGACGTGGTGGTGGTCGCCTGCACCGGCAACCTCGCCACCTCGACCAACTCCAAGGTGTGGTACCCCGCCCGGGAGCCGGGCGTGATCGCGGTGTCCGGCCTCGATCGGGACAGCGAGAACCTCTGGTCCGGCGCGATCACCGGCCGTGCCACCGTGCTCACCGCCCCGGCCACCGGGCTGGTCGGCGCCCGGCCGCCCGGCGGCTACTGGCGGGTGCAGGGCACGAGCTTCGCGGCGCCGCTGGTCGCGGCCACGGCCGCGCTGGTCCGGGCCCGCTACCCGGAGATGTCCGCCGGCGACGTGGTCAACCGTCTGCTGGCCACCGCACGCGACATCGGCCCCGCCGGCCGGGACGACCGCTTCGGGTTCGGCCTGGTCGACCCGGTCGCGGCGCTCGACGCCGAGGTGGCCCCGGTCGGCCGCAACCCGCTGGACGACCACTCGTCGCCCGGCGTGGTCGGGTTCGGTCCGGCACCGGGTTCGGCCGAGGCGGCCGGCGCCGGGGCCGACCCGCTGGGCGACTGGACCTCGCCGCGCCAGCAGAGCCGGTGGACGGCCCAGCCGGCGGGCGCCGAGCACGACTCGACCCCCGAACGGCTCTGGACCGGCGCGGCGCTCTTCGTCGCCCTGCTCACCGGCGCGGCGCTGATGGTGCGCCGGTTCCGGCAGTGGGGAAGGCGTTGACCCGCCCGCGCCGCCGGCCGGGTCGGCCACGCCCGACCGCACCCGGACGACCGAATCACCCCGGCACGGGCCGGACGCCCGACCCACCCCTTTGCGGACGGTACGCCTGACACCGCCCCGTCCCGGGTAGAAAAGATGGCATGACCTCGCCCGGCCAGCACACTCTCCCGGCTCCGCCGGGGCCGTCGTGGCGGCGGCGCCGGCTGCACCCGGACGACTCGGGCGGCCTCCGCCTCACCCTCGCCGTCGCCGCGGCGTTCCTGGTGCTGGTGCCGTTCGCCCTGCTCGCGCTCCTGGTCCTGGCCGGCTGGCCACCGCTGCGTCAACTGGACGCCACGGTGGCCGAGTCGCTGCACGGCTTCGCCGCCGACCACCCCGCCTGGGTCCGGCTGATGAGCCTGTGGACCAACGTGTTCGCGCCGATGTCCCTACGGATCGCCGCGCTCGCGCTGGTCGTGTGGCTGGCCCGGCGCGGCGCCCGGCAACTGGCCGTCTGGGTGGCCGTCACCATGCTGGTGGGCGGGCTGCTCAGCCCGCTGCTCAAACTGCTCTTCGGCCGGGCGCGGCCGGACCTGCCCGAGCCGGTGGCGCAGGCCGCCGGCCTCGCCTTCCCGTCCGGTCACGCGCTGAACGCCGCCCTGGCCGCCGGGGTCCTGCTGGTGGTCTTCCTGCCGTACGCGCGGGAGCGGGCCGCCCGCTGGGCGGTGCTCGCCGCCGCGCTGCTGCTGGCCGGGGTGACCGGGTTCAGCCGGCTGGCGCTCGGGGTGCACTGGACCAGCGACGTGCTGGCCGGCTACCTGCTCGGCACGGCAGTGGTCGCCGCGACCGCCGCCGCCTTCACCGTCTGGCGCCACCATCCCCCATCCGCCGCTCCCCACCCTTGAGGAGCGAGCGGGGCGACACGGTCAGGGACAGTGCGGGGCGTCGGCGCCTGACGGGTGGGCGAGGGGTCAGGTGCACTTGCCGGTGGCGACGCCGCGGGTGCGCTCGGCCCCGGCCAGCGCGACCGGGCGAGCCTCGCCGGCGGTCACCGCGAAACCGGTGTTCGGGTCGTCGGCGGCCGCCGCGAAGATCACCCCGAGCACCAACCCGTTGGCGGAGACCAGCGGCCCGCCGGAGTTGCCGCTGCGGACCAGCGCCCGGATGGTGTAGATCTCCCGGGTCACGTCGCCGGAGGCGTAGATGTCCGGCCCGGTGATCCGGTCCACGTCGCGGACCCGGGCCGACTGCGCGTCGTACGGGCCGTCGAGCGGGAAGCCGAGCACGATCGCGTCCGCGCCGCTGCCCGTGTTGCCGGCGGCGAAGCGCATCGACGGGCCGGGCAGCCCCGGCACGTAGAGCACGGCCAGGTCCCGGTCCGGGTCGTAGACGACCACCTCGCCGTCGTACCGGTCGCCGTTCAGCTCCACCGCCACCGTGCGGGTGCCCGCCACCACGTGCGCGTTGGTCATCACCCGGTCGTCGGCGTAGACGAAGCCGGAGCCCTCGATCCGGCGCGAGCAGCTCGGCGCGGAGCCGAGCACCTTGACCACCGAGCGCTGGCCGTTGACCACCACCTGGGAGCCGGCGAGCGCCGGGTCGGGCGGCGAGACCTGCCGGGCGGAGGTACGGCCCAGCCCGTCGAAGACGTCCGGGAAGCCGTTGGTGTCCACCGTGTCCCGCAGCGCGGTGGAGAGCTGCTGCGCCCGGTCCGGCAGCACCCGGTCGACCACGGTGAGCAGCGCGCTGTTCTTCACCGACGCGGCCAGCCAGGGCAGCGAGGACGAGCCGAGCGGCACCGCGACCAGCCAGGCGACCAGCAGCACCGCGAAGATCGAGACGAACGCCCCGCCGATGTCGTCGACCTGCTTGCCCACGTCGCTGGTGATCGTCTTGCGGAGGTGGGAGCCGAGCCAACCGGCGAGCGCCTGGCCGACCACGGCGAGCCCGAAGACCGCCACCAGGGCGATCAGCACCCGGGTGCCGCTGTCCACGAACTGCTGGGCCAGCAGCGGCCCGATCTGGAGGCCGGCGAGGGCGCCCAGGAAGAAGCCGGAGAAGGACAGCAGCCCGATGACGAACCCCTGGCGGTATCCGCTGATCGCGAACACGAGCATGAGCAGCAGCAGGACGAGATCGACGGCGGACACGGGTCAAGCGTACGGGCAGCGCGCTCGCGGGATGACCATCGCTTGCGGAAGGTGACCGGCGGGTCAGCGCAGGGCGCTCTCGTCGACCTCGTCGGTGCCGGCCGACGGCGCCGGGGTGGCGGCGGTCGGCGGCAGCTCGACCACCCGGCCGGGCGGCCACGGTCGCGCCCAGCCGCCCATCTCCAGCAGGGTGGCCAGCACCCCCGCGGTGAAGCCCCACACCAGCATCCCCCGGGCGGAGAAGGCCGGGCCGATCCAGCCGCTCGGGTGCCGCACCCGCATCCGGTTCGCCGGGTCGACCAGCTCGGCGATCGGCAGCCGGGCCACGTGTGCCACCTCGGCGGGTTCCCGGGGATGCACCGGGTGCGGTGCGTGCCACCAGGCGAGCACCGGGGTCACCACGAAGTCGCTGACCGGGATCCAGAGCCGGGGCAGCTCGGCCAGCACGGTGACGCTGGTCGGGTCGAGGCCGACCTCCTCGTTCGCCTCGCGCAGCGCGGTCGCCGAGGCGTCGGCGTCGTCCGGGTCGGCCGCGCCGCCCGGGAAGGCCGGCTGACCGGCGTGGTTGCGCAGGGTGGCGGCGCGCTGCAGGATCAGCACGTCCGGACCGGCGCCGGGTTCCTCGCCGAGCAGCACCAGCACGGCGCTCTCCCGGCCGCCGTTGTCCGGCGTGGCCAGTCGGGTGAAGTCCTCCGTACGGGCGTCGCCGAGCCGGCTCAGCAGTGGCTCGATCCAGGGCGGTGGCTGCCGGGTCACGCCGGCACCGCCAGGCCCAGGTGCTGCCGGACCAGCGCGGCGAGGCGGGCGTCGTCCAGCGCGCCGGACGCGTCGACGTGCCGCACCCGGCCCTGCCCGTCGACGAAGAGGGTGAGCGGGATGGCGTTGCGGCCCAGCGCCCGTTGCAGCGCCTCGCCCTGGTCGACCAGGACCGGGAAGCGGATGCCGAAGTCCTCGCCGATGGACTGCGCGCCGGCCCGACTGTCGCGGCTGTTCACCCCGAGCACCTGGAGCTGGCCGGTGGTGCGCTCGCTGAGCCGCTGGAACGCGGGCAGCTCCTTGCGGCAGGGCGGGCACCAGGAGGCCCAGACGTTGACCACGGCCGGGCCGCGGAGGTCCCGGAGGGCGACCGGCGCCCCGCCGGTGAAGCAGTTCAAGGTCAGCTCGGGCAGCGGGTCGCCCCCGCCGGACCCGGCCGGCGACGCGGCGCTCGCCGGGGTGGTGGCCGGCGCGGCGGTCAGCGCGGTGCAGTCCTGGAACGGGGACGGCCGGCTGGCGGCGGCGCCCTGCCGGGTCGGTGCGGCCTCCTGCCCGGTGCCGGTGCAGCCCGCGGCGGCCAGCAGCAGCGGGACGAGCAGGGCAGCGAACCGCCGGTTCATCGGTGCCCCGTGGTTCGCGACTGCGGGGCTCGCCGGACCGGCTCACTCCTCGCGCTCACGGTGCCTCCGCGACGACCGCCTGGGCCGGCACCAGCTCCGGGTCGACCCCGGCGGCCACCGCGAGGTCCCGCGCCCGCGGGCCCTTGAGCAGCTTGGCGGCCGCGGCCGGCTCGGTCGGGCCGGTGCCGTAGGACGGGCAGAGCTTGGCCAGCGTGCAGGCGCCGCAGGCCGGCTTGCGGGCGTGGCAGACCCGCCGGCCGTGGAAGATCACCCGATGCGAGAACATCGTCCAGTCGCGCCGCTCGATGAGCGCCCCGATGGCGTGCTCGACCTTGACCGGGTCGGTCTCACCGGTCAGCCGCCAGCGGCCGACCAGCCGGTGGAAGTGGGTGTCGACGGTGATGCCGGGCACGTCGAAGGCGTTGCCGAGGATGACGTTGGCCGTCTTGCGACCGATCCCGGGCAGCGTCACCAGGTCGGCCAGCTTGCCGGGCACCCGGCTGTCGTAGCGCTCGACCAGGGCCTGGCCGAGCTTGATCAACGAGTCGGTCTTGTTGCGGTAGAACCCGGTGGGCCGGATCAGCTCCTCCAGCTCGGCCCGCTGCGCGCCCGCGTAGTCGGCGGCGGTCGGGTAGCGGGCGAAGAGCTTCGGGGTGACCTCGTTGACCTTCTTGTCCGTGCACTGGGCGGAGAGGATCGTGGCCACGGCCAGCTCCAGCGGGTTGGAGTGGTCGAGCTCACAGTGCGCGTCGGGGTGGGTCTCGGTCAGCACCCGGCCGATCTTGCGGGCGCGCCGCTTGCGGCCCAGGTCGGTCTCGGTGGCCCCGGGAGAGCTGGTGGTCACGCCGGCCAGCCTACGTCGCCGGTCCGACGAACCGCCGGGCCCCACGCGCCGAGCCGCCGGATCAGCCCTCCGCCGGCGGGCTGATCCGGCCGGAGTCGTCGAACCGGGCGCCGGTCTTCGGGAAGTCGCTGCGGGTCAGCTGCCGCACCAGGCCCAGACCCCGGTCGTCCCGGTCCATGGTCGGCTTGCCGATGGAGTTCATGTACGTCGACACGAAGGACCCGCCGGCCCAGCTGCCGTCCGGCTTGAGCGACACCTTGAGCACCCCGCCCCAGCCGAGCCGGCCGGCGTTGCTCAGCGAGTTGCCGCCGCCGGCGAAGTTGCCGAGGCTGTAGGCGATCAGGCGGCCCTTGTAGAACTCCATGCCGCGCAGCACGTGCGGCCCGTGCCCGACGATCAGGTCGGCGCCCGCGTCGATCATGGCCTTGGAGAACTTCACCGGGTCGCCCCGGTTCTCGCCGAGGAACAGCTCGGTGCCGGGCCGCACCCGGGTCTTGTCCGACCCCTCGGCGCCCATGTGCACCTGCACCACCACCAGGTCGGCCATGCCGGCCGCCTTGGTGATCACCTGCTTCGCCGCCGCGATGTCGATCAGGCTGTTCGACCAGACGTACGACGAGAAGCCGGCGACGGCGACCTTGACCCCCTCCACCTCGACCACGGTGATCTGGTCGGGGGCCCCGGTGTGCGCCAGGTCGTAACGCTCCAGCGCCTTCTGGGTGTTCTCGTAGCCCTTGGGGCCGTAGTCGTAGCCGTGGTTGTTGGCCTGGTTGAGCAGCTCGAAGCCGGCGTCGCGCAGGTGCGCGGCGTACTCGGGCGGGGCCCGGAACTGGAAACAGCGGGTCGAGTTGGCGCCGCACTTGCCGGTGCCGGTGTCGACGGTGAGCGGCTCCTCCAGGTTGCCCATCACCAGGTCGGCTTCGAGCGCCTTCTTGACCGAGTCGAAGAAGCCCTTCCCGCCGTTGGGGGGCAGCCGGTTGGGCGCGTTGCCCATGATGATGTCGCCGGTGGCGGAGAGCGAGATGGACTTCTCGGCCGGCTGCTCCGCGGGGGCCGAGCCGACCGGGGCGCCGGTGGCGCCACCACCCGCGCCGGGCTGCCAGACCGGGTCGCCCGCCGGGTCGCCGCCGCACCCGGCCGCGAGCACTGCGGCGAGCAGCACGACGAGCGCCAGCGCCGGGCGGCGGCGCGGGCGGGGCGTGGTGGTGGCGGCAGCGTACATCGCCCGCGACCCTACCGGTCGGCAAACGGGCGGACGAGAGCCGATCGGCCAGAGATTCAGCCGGCCAGCCGATCGGACCAGGGGACCACGGTGCCGGCCCCGCCGGTCAGCACGGCGGCGTGCACGGCCCGGGCCAGCGGGGCTCCCCAGACCGAGCGCGGGCCGCCGTACTCGGCGACCGGCCCGTCGGCCGGGCAGAGCACGGTGACCGCGTCGGTGGGGGTGCCGGTGCCCGGCATCCCCAGCTCGCCGATCGCCTGCGCCTTCGCCTCGGTGGCCGTGGCGACCGCGTTGACCAGGGCGGCGTCGCCGAGGCGCGCCGGGACGTACAGCACGATGTTGACCGTGCCGACCCGCTGCCCGGGCGCCGCCGGCGCGGGCGCGGCGGCCCAGACCGGGGTGCCGAGCCCGACCGTCGCCCAGGCCCGCACGCCGGTGTCGGTCCGGGCCACCACCTCCGCCACGTCGACGCCGGTCAGCAGGCCCACTCCGGGCCCGTCCAGGCCGAGCTGGCCGGCCAGGCCGGCCAGGTGGTCGGCGGGGTCGTCCCGGTCGTACGACATCGGCACGGTCGCGTTGACCACCCACCGCCGTTCCCCGATGCCGCCGCCCAGCGGCGCGGAGCTGACCGCCCGCAGCGGGCGGTCGGCGCGCCAGACCAGCAGCGGCACGTCGCGCCCACCCTCGCGGCGGGTGGTCAGCAGGGGGTCGCTCAGCACGCCGTGACCCTACGACCTGGGGCGTGACCGGGCCGCCGGGGCCCGGAAATCGCGCGATCCTACTGGTCGGGCGGGTCGGTAGGGTTACGCCCGGGGATCAAGATTCCAGGGGTGCACCTCTGATTCGTGCTCAACTGTGCCTAGACTTGGCGGCGCGCGAGGGATCAGCGGACGGCGGACCCGGCCGAGAAGACGGCACGCGCAACCGGAGGTGCGCGATGGACGAGGTACTGGCCCGCAGCGGGATCTTCCAGGGAGTCGACCCGGAGGCTGCCGAGGCGCTCGCCAAGGAGATGGAGACGATCGAGGTCCGCAAGGGCGAGGTCGTCTTCAACGAGGGCGAGCCCGGCGACAGTCTCTACATCCTGCTGTCTGGCAAGATCAAGGTCGGCCGCCGGGCGGCGGACGGCCGGCAGAACCTGATCGCGGTGATGGGTCCGTCGGACATGGTCGGCGAGCTGTCGCTCTTCGACCCGGGTCCGCGTACGGCGACCGCCACCGCGGTGACCGACACCCGGCTGGTGCGGCTGCGCAAGCAGGCGCTGCGGCCGTGGCTGAACAACCGGCCGGAGATCGCCGAGCAGCTGCTCCGCGTGCTGGCCCGGAGGCTGCGCCGGACCAACGACTCGCTGGCCGACCTGATCTTCACCGACGTGCCCGGCCGGGTCGCGAAGAACCTGCTCCAGATGGCCGGCCGGTTCGGCACCCGCGACGGCGGCGTGCTGCGGGTGACCCACGACCTCACCCAGGAGGAGATCGCCCAGCTGGTCGGCGCCTCCCGGGAGACCGTGAACAAGGCGCTGGCCGACTTCGCCTCCCGGGGCTGGCTGCGGCTGGACGGCAAGAGCATCATCATCCTCGACCCGGAGCGTCTGGCCCGCCGCGCCCGCGTCTGACCCGGCCGGGGCCCGCCCCCGGCCGCCGAGCAACCCGGCCCGGATCGCGTCGTCGGTCCGGGCCGTTCGGCTGCGCCCGTCTGCCCGGCGCAGAATTCCTGGACCCGACGGGCGTCCCTCCCGCACGCTGGAGCGATGCTGAACCGGGTCGCCGTGCTCTCCGACATCCACGGGGCGCTGCCCGCGCTCGAGGCCGTGCTGGCCGAGCCGGACGTCGTCGCCGCCGACCTGATCGTGCTCTCCGGCGACATCGCGGCCGGGCCGCAGCCGGTCGAGGTGCTCGACCTGCTCGCCGGCCTCGGCGACCGGGCCTGCTGGGCACGCGGCAACGCCGACCGGGAGCTGGTCGAGGCGCGCGCCGGCCGCGCCTCCCCGATCGAGGTGTCGAACTGGGCCGCCGGGCAGCTCCGCGACGACCAGGTGGCCCGGCTGGCGGCGCTGCCGCTGACGGTGACCCTCGAGGTCGCCGGCCTCGGGCCGGTGCTGTTCTGCCACGCCACCCCGCGCGACGACGAGGAGGTCGTGCTGGTCGACACCCGGATGGCCCGCTGGGCCGAGGTGTTCGCCGGGGTGCCCGCCGAGGTGCGGACGGTGGTCTGCGGGCACACCCACATGCCGTTCACCCGGCTGGTCGACCGTCGGCTGGTGGTCAACCCGGGCAGCGTCGGCATGCCGTACGGCGGCCCGGGTGCGTACTGGGCACTGCTCGGGCCGGGCGTGCACCTGCGTCGGACCGACTTCGACGTCGACGCCGCCTGCGCCCGGGTGGCCGCCGAGTCGTCCTTCCCGGACGCCGCGGAGTGGGCCGACGAGTACCTGCGCTCCCGGCACAGCGACGCCGACGCGCTGGCCGTCTTCGCGCCACGCGACGGCCGCTGAATCCCGACCGAGCCATCCGGCGGCCCGGTCGCCGGGGCACGCCGTCCCGATCCGGCCAGCACTGCCGCCGCTCCGTTCCGGGCCGACAGGGCTGCCGCCCGCCGATGTTCCGCTCCCGCGATCGGCCTGCGGGGGGCCGCTGGGAAATTCGGTCAGGTGCCCGCCAGATGGGGACGGAGCGAGCCGGCGCCCTGCCTTCCGGGCACTGTCGACCTGAACCGTCTGTGACATCACCCGCCCCGTCTCGTCCGTGCCAGCCGTCGGGCCGCCGACCGGTCGCGGTCCTGTGAATCGTTTGTGACATCAGCTCGACAGTGCCCGCGCCCCAAGCACGTCCGTCGTCGCCGTGCCGTCGCGCGGGGCGCCCCCGAAAAAGTCAGGCTTGACTGTTTGTTTCGGGGGCGGCACGCTGTCCCCGTGCCCGCCGCATCGACCCGCGTCCCTCAACAGGAACGCAGCCGCGCCACCCGCACCCGGCTGCTGGAGGCGACCGTCGAGTGCCTGATCGAGCACGGTTGGTCGGGCACCACCACCACGCTCGTCGCGGCCCGGGCCGGCGTCTCCCGGGGCGCCCAGCTGCACCACTACCCCACCAAGGCGGCCCTGGTCATCGCGGCCGTCGACCACCTCGCCGAGCGCCGGGCGGCCGAGCTGCGCACCGAGGCGGAGGCCCTGCCGGCCGGCCCGCGGCGGCTCGACCGGGTGGTCGACCTGCTCGGCGCCGCCTTCACCGGGCCGCTCTTCGTCGCCGCCCTGGAGCTCTGGGTCGCCGCGCGCACCGACCGGGAGCTGCGTGAGGCCCTGGTGCCGCTGGAGGCCCGGGTCGGCCGGGAGATGCACCGCCTCACCGTCGCCCTGCTCGGCGTCGACGAGCGCCGCCCCGGCGTACGCGAGGCCGTCCAGGCCACCCTCGACCTGCTCCGCGGGCTCGGGGTGGCCAACCTGCTCAACGACGACTCGGTCCGCCGCGCCGCCCTGCTCGCCACCTGGAAGCGCCAGCTCGCCACCCTGCTCACACCCTGACCGCCCGTCCCGACCGGAGGCACCATGGTCGACCTCGCAGACCTGCTCGCGGATCTGGCCACCGAGTCCGAGCAGCTGGACGCCCTGGTCAGCCCGATGGGGCCGGCCGACTGGGCGCGGCCGACCCCGGCGCCGGGCTGGACGGTCGGGCACCAGATCGCCCACCTCGCCTGGACCGACCACGTGGCGCTGCTCGCCGCCACCGACGCCGCCGCCTTCTTCGCCTCGGTCAGCGCCGCACCGGATCCGGCCCGGCTGGTCGACCACGGCGCCGAGGAGTTCCGCGCCCCGCCCGCCGAGCTGCTGGCCCGCTGGCGTGCCGGGCGGAGCGCGCTCGCCGCCGCCCTCGCCGCCGCCCCGCACGGCGAGAAGCTGCCCTGGTACGGCACCCGGATGTCGCCGGCCTCGATGGCCACCGCCCGGATCATGGAGACCTGGGCGCACGGCGAGGACGTGGCCGACGCGCTCGGCGTCACCCGGCCCGCCACCGCCCGGCTCCGGCACGTCGCATACCTCGGGTTCCGTACCCTCGGGCACAGCTTCGCCGCCCACGGCCGGCCGGCGCCGGCGGTGCCGGTACGGGTCGAGCTGGCGGCGCCCGACGGCACGACCTGGAGCTACGGCCCGGCCGACGCCGCCGACCGGGTCACCGGCCCGGCACTCGACTTCTGCCTGCTGGTCACCCAGCGCCGGCACCGCGCCGACCTCACCCTGACGGCCACCGGCCCGGTGGCCGACGAGTGGCTCGACGTGGCGCAGGCTTTCGCCGGCCCACCCGGTACCGGCCGCCCACCCGCCAGCGCCGACAGCGGGGTACCGGCATGAGCGACGTGCTCCGGGTCGGCAACGCCTCCGGCTTCTACGGCGACCGGTTCACCGCCTGGCGGGAGATGCTCGACGGCGGCGACCTGGACGTGCTGACCGGCGACTACCTCGCCGAGCTGACCATGCTGATCCTCGGCCGGGACCGGCTGCGCGACCCCGCCCTGGGCTACGCGAAGACCTTCCTCCGGCAACTGGAGGGCTGCCTCGGCACCGCGCTGGACCGGGGCGTGCGGATCGTGACCAACGCCGGCGGGCTGAACCCGGCCGGCCTGGCCGCCGCGATCGACGCGCTCGCCGACCGGCTCGGCCTGCCGCTCCGGGTCGGGTACGTCGAGGGCGACGCGCTGTCCCGGCCGGACGCGCTCACCGCGAACGCCTACCTCGGGGCGTTCGGCATCGCGGCCTGCCTGGACGGCGGCGCGGACGTGGTGGTCACCGGCCGGGTCACCGACGCGTCCCTGGTGGTGGGCCCGGCGATCGCCCGGTTCGGCTGGCGCCGCGACGACCTCGACGCGCTGGCCGGGGCGACCGTCGCCGGCCACCTGGTGGAGTGCGGCGCCCAGGTGACCGGCGGCAACTTCAGCTTCTTCACCGAACTGCCCGACGGCGGGCACCGCCCCGGCTTCCCGATCGCCGAACTGCACCCGGACGGCTCCTGCCTGATCACCAAGCACCCGGGCACCGGCGGCGCGGTCACCGTCGAGACGGTCACCGCCCAGCTGCTCTACGAGGTGGGTGGGCCCGCCTACCTGGGACCGGACGTGGTGACCCGGCTGGACACGGTGACCCTGCTCTCCGACGGCCCGGACCGGGTCCGGGTCAGCGGGGTGCGCGGCACGCCCCCGCCGGGCACCCTCAAGGTCGGCGTCAACAACCTCGGCGGCTTCCGCAACTCCATGACGTTCGTCCTCTGCGGGCTCGACATCCCGGCGAAGGCGGCCCTGGTCCGGGGCCAGCTGGAGGAGGCGGTCGGCAAGGAGGGGCTGGAGTTCACCCTGGCCCGCACCGACCACCCGGACGCCGCCGACACCGAGGCGGCCAGCGCGCTGCTGCACGTACACCTGCGCGACGGCGACCGGGCGCGGGCCGGGCGGGCCTTCTCGGCGGCCGCGGTGGAGCTTGCCCTGGCCTCCTACCCGGGCTGCACGCTGACCACGCTGCCCGGCGACGCGACGCCCTACGGGGTGTTCACCGCGGACACCGTGGCACAGGACGCGGTGGCGCACGTCGCGGTGCTCCCCTCCGGCGAGCGGGTGCCGATCCCGCCGCCGACCCGCACGGCCGCCGAGGCTCCGGAACCGGCGCCCGCCGAGCCGTCGCCGGTCGCCGGCGAACCCACCCGGCGCGGTCCGCTCGGCGAACTGGTCGGCGCGCGCTCCGGCGACAAGGGCGGCGACGCCAACCTCGGCGTCTGGGCCCGCACCGACCGGGCGTACGAGTGGCTGCGCGGCTGGCTCACCGTCCCCCGCCTGGCCGAGCTGCTGCCGGAGACGGCGCCGCTGGCCGTCGAGCGGTACGAGCTGCCGAACCTGCGCGCGGTGAACTTCGTGATCCGGGGCCTGCTCGGTCAGGGGGTGGCCGCGTCCACCCGGTTCGACCCGCAGGCCAAGGCGCTCGGCGAACTGCTCCGGGCCCGGATCGTCGACCTGCCCGCCGACCTCGCGGCCGGGCCGGCCACCAGCGCCAGGGAGGACTCGTGACCATCGTCGACACGCCGGAGCGACGGCAGCTGCGCGAGCTGACCCGGTCGTTCGTCACCCGCGAGGTGCTGCCGCACCTGGACGACTGGGAACGGGCCGGCGAGGTGCCCCGGTCGCTGCACGAGACCGCCGCGAAGATCGGCCTGCTCGGCATCGGCTTCCCCGAGTCGGTCGGCGGCAGCGGGGGCGACCTGCTCGACTCGATCGTGGTCACCGAGGAGATCATCCGTGCCGGCGGGTCGTCCGGGCTGGTCGCGGCGCTCTTCACGCACGGCATCGCGCTGCCGCACATGGTCGCCGCCGCCGGCGGCCGGACCGGCGGCCTGCTCCGTGGCCGGCTCGGCGGCGGCCAGCTCCGGGGCGACGACGACCTGGTCGACCGGTACGTCCGCCCCACCCTGGCCGGGACGATGATCGGCGCGCTGGCGATCACCGAGCCGGACGGCGGCTCGGACGTCGCCGCCATCCGCACCACGGCGCGCCGCGACGGCGACCACTACGTGGTGAACGGGTCGAAGACCTACATCACCAGCGGGGTCCGGGCCGACTTCGTGACCACCGCGGTCTGCACCGACTTCCCCGGCAGCGGCGAGCTCAGCCTGCTGGTGATCGACAAGGGCAGTCCCGGCTTCACCGTGGGGCGCCGGCTGGAGAAGCTGGGCTGGCACTGCTCGGACACGGCCGAACTCTCCTTCGTCGACGTCCGGGTGCCGGTGACCAACCGGATCGGCGAGGAGAACACCGGCTTCCTCGCGATCATGCAGCACTTCGCCACCGAGCGGCTCTCCCTCGCCACCCAGGCGTACGCGACCGCGCAGCGCTGCGTCGAGCTGGCCACCCGCTGGTGCCGGGACCGGTCCACCTTCGGCCGCCCGCTGGCCAGCCGGCAGCTGGTCCGGCACCGGCTGGCCGAGATGCACACCCGTGCCGAGGCGGCCCGGGCGTACGTGCACGAGGTGGCCGCCCGGGTGGCGGCCGGCGAGCCGGTGGTGACCGAGGTGGCGATGGCCAAGAACGTCGCGGTGGCCGCCTGCGACCACGTCGTCGACCAGGCGCTCCAGCTGCACGGCGGCTTCGGCTACCTGCGCGACGCCGAGGTGGAGCGGCACTACCGGGACGCCCGGATCCTCGGCATCGGCGGCGGCACCACCGAGATCATGAACGAGATCATCGCGAAGGGGATGGGGCTGTGACCACACTGGACAGCTCGGTCGACCCGTCCGCGCCCGGTTTCGCGGCCAACCGGGCGGCGCTGCTGGAACGCCTCGCCGAGTTGGACGCGGCGCTCGACCAGGCCCGCGCCGGGGGCGGTGAGAAGTACGTGACCCGGCACCGCGCCCGGGGCAAGCTGCTGCCCCGGGAACGGATCGAACTGCTGCTCGACCCGGACAGCCCGTTCCTGGAGCTGTCGCCGGTGGCGGCGTACGGCACCGACTTCCCGGTCGGGGCGAGCGTGGTGACCGGCATCGGCGTGGTCGAGGGGGTCGAGTGCCTGGTCGTCGCGAACGACCCGACGGTACGCGGCGGCGCGGTGAACCCCTGGTCGCTGGCGAAGACCCGGCGGGCCGGCGAGATCGCGCTGGCCAACCGGCTGCCGATGGTGAACCTGGTCGAGTCGGCCGGCGCCGACCTGCCGACCCAGGCGGAGATCTTCATCCCGGGCGGGCGGGTGTTCCGCGACCTGACCCGGCTCTCCGCGGCGAAGATCCCCACGGTCAGCGTGGTCTTCGGCAACGCCACCGCCGGGGGCGCGTACGTGCCGGGGATGTCCGACCACGTGATCATGATCCGGGACCGGTCGCAGGTCTACCTGGCCGGGCCGCCGCTGGTGAAGATGGCCACCGGCGAGGTCACCGACGACGAGTCGCTGGGCGGGGCGGCGATGCACGCCACCACCTCCGGGCTGGCCGACTTCCTGGCCTCCGACGAGCGGGACGGCATCCGGCTGGCCCGGCAGTGCGTACGCCGGTTGAACTGGCGCAAGCAGGGCCCGGCGCCCCGCAACGCGGCGCCGCAGCCACCGAAGTACGACCCGGAGGAACTGCTCGGCATCACGAGCGCCGACCTCAAGGTGCCGTTCGACCCGCGCGAGGTGCTGGGCCGGATCCTCGACGGCAGCGAGTTCGACGAGTTCAAACCGGCCTACGGCACCGCCCTGGTCACCGGCTGGGGCGAGCTGCACGGCTACCCGGTCGGTGTGCTGGCCAACGCGCGGGGCGTGCTGTTCAGCGCGGAGGCGCAGAAGGCGGCGCAGTTCATCCAGCTCGCCAACGCCGCCGACACCCCGCTGCTCTTCCTGCAGAACACCACCGGCTACATGGTCGGCACCGAGTACGAGCAGCGCGGCATCATCAAGCACGGCGCGCTCATGATCAACGCGGTGTCGAACTCGACCGTGCCGCACCTGACGGTCAACCTGGGCGCCTCGTACGGAGCGGGCAACTACGGCATGTGCGGCCGGGCGTACGAGCCGAGGTTCCTGTTCACCTGGCCGAACGCGAAGTCGGCGGTGATGGGGCCGGCGCAGCTGGCCGGGGTGCTGTCGATCGTGGCCCGGCAGGCCGCCGCCGCCCGGGGCCGGGAGTACGACGAGGAGTCCGACGCCGCCATGCGGATGATGGTCGAGCAGCAGATCGAGTCCCAGTCCGGGGCGCTCTTCCTCTCCGGCCGACTCTACGACGACGGGGTGATCGACCCCCGGGACACCCGTACCGTGCTCGGGCTCTGCCTCTCCGCGGTCCACAACGCACCCGTGAAGGGCGCCGACGGCTTCGGCGTCTTCCGGATGTGAGGCGGTGCGCCCGATGAACGCGAAGCCCGCGCCCGAAAGGCAGGACCAGTGATCCGGAAACTGCTCGTCGCCAACCGGGGCGAGATCGCCCGCCGGGTCTTCGCCACCTGCCGGGCGCTCGGCGTCGGGACGGTGGCGGTGCACGCCGACGCCGACGCCGGCGCGCCGTACGTGGCGGAGGCCGACGAGGCGGTCCGGCTGCCCGGGAACGCCCCGGCCGAGACGTACCTGCGCATCGACCTGGTGCTCGACGCGGCCCGGCGGACCGGCGCGGACGCCGTCCACCCCGGCTACGGCTTCCTCGCCGAGAACGCCGACTTCGCCGCCGCGGTCACCGACGCCGGCCTGACCTGGGTCGGCCCGCCGGCCAAGGCGATCGCCGCGATGGGCGACAAGATCGAGGCGAAGGCCCTGCTCGCCGAGGCCGGTGTGCCGATGCTGCCGACCTGGACCGAACCCGCCGAGATCACCGACTTCCCGGTGCTGGTCAAGGCGGCGGCGGGCGGCGGCGGGCGGGGCATGCGGATCGTCCGGGACGCGGCCGGGCTGGCCGATGCGGTCGCCTCCGCCCGCCGCGAGGCGGCCGGCGCGTTCGGCGACGGCACGGTCTTCATCGAGCGGTACGTCGAACGCGGCCGGCACGTCGAGGTGCAGATCCTCGGCGACACCCACGGGACGGTCGCCGCGCTCGGCGTCCGGGAGTGCTCGATCCAGCGCCGGCATCAGAAGCTCCTCGAGGAGGCGCCGGGGGTCCTCCCCCCGGGGGTACGCGAGCGGCTGCACGAGGCGGCGGTCGCCGCCGGCCGGGCGGTCGACTACGTCGGCGCCGGTACGGTGGAGTTCCTCCTCGCCCCGGACGGCGAGATCTTCTTCCTGGAGATGAACACCCGGCTCCAGGTCGAGCACCCGGTCACCGAGCTGGTCACCGGGCTGGACCTGGTCCGGCTGCAACTGCTGGTCGCCGAGGGCGAGCCGCTGCCCGAACCCCTCCGCGAGCGGGTCGAGGTGCGCGGCTACGCGATCGAGGCGCGGCTCTGCGCGGAGGACCCGGCCCAGGGTTTCCGCCCGGCCACCGGGACCCTGCACCGGTTCGCCGTCCCCGGCGTGGACCGCCAGTTCGGCAACCTCCAGCAGGCCGGCCTGCGGCTCGACTCCGGCGTCACCGACGGTTCGGTGGTCTCGGTCCACTACGACTCCATGCTCGCCAAGGTGATCGCCTGGGCACCCGGCCGGGCGGAGGCGGTCCGGGCGCTGGCCGGCGCGTTGGCTCGCGCCGAACTGCACGGCGTGCCCACCAACCGGGACCTGCTGGTCCGGGTGCTGCGCAGCCCCGAGTTCGGCGCCGCCGAGATCGACACCGGCTTCCTCGACCGGCACCCCGAGGTCTTCGCCCCGCTGCTGCCGGCCGACCAGCTTCCGCTGGCGGCACTGGCGGCTGCGCTCGCCGGCGCCGCCGGACGCCGCGCCGCCGCTGCGGTGCTCGCCGGGCTCCCCTCCGGGTGGCGGAACGTCCCGGCGTTTCCCCAGGTCACCCGCTTCACCGGCAGCGACGGCGGAGAGATCGAGGTCCGGTACCGGTTGGACCGCACCGGCGCGCTCGCCGAGTGGTCCACCGATCCGGCCAGCGACCGGACGGTGAGCCTGGTCGAGATGGCCCCCGATCGCGTCGTGCTCGACGTGGACGGGGTGCGCCGCGCGTTCCGCGTACACCGGCTGGGGCCGGCGGTCTTCGTGGACGGCCCGGAGGGGGCGGCGAGCCTGGCCGAGCTGCCCCGCTTCCCGCCGCCCACCGCGGAGCTGGCCGCCGGCTCGCTGCTGGCCCCGCTGCCCGGCACGGTGACCCGGCTGCACGTCGAGGTCGGCCGGCGGGTCGCCGCCGGCGACCTGCTGCTCACCCTGGAAGCGATGAAGCTCGAACACCCCGTGCTCGCCCCGACCGACGGCGTGGTGGCCGAACTGCCGGTGCCGGCCGGTGGCCAGGTCGACACCGGCGCCGTGCTGGCCGTGGTCAACCCCGATCTGGAGGCCTCGCGATGAACTTCGACCTCACCCCGGAGCAGGAGCAGCTACGCGACGCCGTCCGCGCGCTGGGCCGCAGGTACGGTCATTCCTATTTCGTAGCGAAAGCGAAATCGGGGGAACACACCAGCGAGCTGTGGAACGAGGCCGGCCGGCTCGGCTATCTCGGGGTCAACATCCCCACCGAGTACGGCGGTGGCGGCGGCGGCATCACCGAGCTGGCCCTGGTCTGCGAGGAACTGGCTGCGGCCGGCTGTCCGCTGCTGCTGCTGGTGGTCTCCCCGGCCATCGCGGCCACCGTGATCACCCGGCACGGCACCGACGAGCAGCGCAAGCGCTACCTGCCCGGCCTCGCCGACGGCTCGCAGAAGATCGTCTTCGCGATCACCGAACCGGAGGCCGGCTCGAACTTCCACCGGCTCGGCACGGTCGCCCGCCGCGACGGCGACGACTGGGTGCTCTCCGGCCGCAAGTGCTACATCTCCGGCGTCGACGAGGCCGGGCATGTCCTGGTGGTGGCACGAACCGAGGACGCGGCGAGCGGGAAGCTCAAGCCGGCGCTCTTCGTCGTGCCGACCGACGCGCCGGGGCTGACCTGGTCCAAACTGGACATGGAGATCCTCTCCCCGGAGAACCAGTTCCTGCTCTACCTCGACGACGTCCGGCTGCCCGCCGACGCGCTGGTCGGCGAGTCGCTGGACGCCGGCCTGCCGGCGCTCTTCTCCGGGCTCAACCCGGAGCGGATCACGGTCGCCGCGATGGGCGCCGGCACCGGCCGGTACGCCATCGAGCGCGCGTCCGAGTACACCGCCAGCCGCAAGGTCTGGGGCGGCCGGAGCATCGGCTCACACCAGGGGGTGTCCCACCCGCTGGCGCACGCGGCGGTGCAGGTGGAACTGGCCCGCCTGATGATCTACAAGGCGGCCACCCTCTACGACGCCGGCCGCGACCTGGAGGCCGGGGTGGCCGGCAACATGGCCAAGTACGCGACCGGCGAGGCCGCCGCGCTCGCCGTGGACACCGCCGTCCAGGTGCACGGCGGCGCCGGCATGACCACCGAGTACGGCGTGGCCACCCTGCTCGGCGCTGTCCGGGCCGGCCGGATCGCCCCGGTCAGCCGGGAGATGATCCTCAACTTCGTCGCCCAGCACGTCCTCGGCCAGGACAAGTCGTACTGAGGATCGGCCGGGAGCCGGCGCGGTGACGCCGGCGCTCAGCCGACCGCCCGGCAGGCGGCGTCGATCCGGTGCACCGGGCGGACCCGCCGGCCCAGCCCCTCCAGCAGCGAATCCTCCACGTGGAAGTCGTGGATCCGCAGCCGGTGCCGGGGCAGTTCCTCCTCGCTCGGGCAGAGCACCTGCGCGCGTACCCGGTCGACCGGCACGTACCGGACGCCGCCCTGCTCCTGGAGGATCACCATGTTCACGTCGTCGGTGGTCACCACGTGCCCGCGGACGTCCTCGGTGGCGCCGGTGTCGTGCCCGACGGTGGTGACGGTGAGCGGCAGCACCGGCGTGCTGATCACCGGTAGCGCCGCCCAGACCAGCATGGCCAGCACGGCGGCCTGGGTGACCGAGGCGAGCGGCCGGATCACCGCGCCGGGCAACGGACCGGCGATGGCGAGGGCGAGCAGCGGCGGTACGACGAGCAGCAGCACGGGCAGCGGCTCGCCCTGCCGCCAGGCGTCCCGCAGCGTCGGCAGCAGCAGCCAGAGGTAGCCGCCGAGCAGGGCCGCGATGATCAGCACCCGCGGGCCGGGCCGCTCGTGCAGCCGCTCGGGGGTGAACTGGAAGGCGGCGGCGGCCGCGGGCACCAGCAGCGGCAGGTAGAGCAGTGGCCAGGTGACCAGGGCGAGCAGGAAGCTCGCCGCGACGAACCAGGCCGGGGTGATCTCCGACCAGCGGGCGAAGAGCGGGCGGCGCCGGCTGGCCGGCGGCAGCCGGTCCACGCTGGCGCCCAGCACGGCGCCGAGCGCGAAGACGGCGACCAGGGCGGTGGAGAGCAGCCGGGCCGCGGTGGTGAGGAACCCGGCCAGCAGGTTGACCGGGCCCACGTTCGCCACCAGCAGCAGGGTCGTCTGCAACTCGCCGCCGGCCTCCACCCCGAGCCGGAGCACGGAGAAGACCGCCGGCACGCCGACCACCGCCGTCCAGAACGACTGGCTGGCCCGGGCCCGCCGCTCCACCTGGTCGTGCGCCTCGATCGGGACGGGTTCCTCGACCGGTCGCCCGGCCGGCGGGGCGTCCGGCGGGGTGGGATCCCGGGGCGTGCGGACCGGACCCTCGGCGGCGGGGCCGCCGGTGGCGGTGGCCGGCGCCGTGCTCATCGCCGCGGCGCCTTGTCGTCGAAGTCCACCAGTTTCGGCACGTCGAGCGGCTGCGGTTGCCGCTTCTCCGCCCGCAACCACGGGCCCAGCGTCCGGTTGTAGGCGGTCAGCCAGGGGCTGGTCTGCCCGTCCCGCCCCTGCTGGTAGCTCTTCTGCAGGAAGAAGGCGACCAGGTCGCGCAGGGCCGGGTCGCCGATCGGCACGCCGATGCCGAGCAGTTCGCTGGTGCCGAAGGGCATGTCGACGATCTCGAACTCGGTGGGGAAGGTGGCGAGGAATCCGGCGAGGATGGCCTCGTCGGAGCTGACCGCGTCGTACCGCCCGGCGCGGATGCCCTCGACGCAGTCGCCCACGTCCTTCACCACCAGCGCCTTGATCTGGTGTTTCTCCAGCTCCGCCTCGGTGGTGGAGCCGCCGCTGGTGCAGATCTTGTGCTTCGGGTCGCGGAGGTCCTCGATGGTGCGGATGCGGTCCTTCAGCCGGGTCGGGACCATCACCTCCTGGGTGGTGACGAAGTAGGGCCCGGCGAAGCTGACCAGCTTCTTGCGCTCCTCGGTGATGGAGAAGCTGGAGACCACCAGGTCGACCACGCCGCCCTGCAGGGCCGGGATGCGGTCCTCGGTGGAGACCGACACGAACTCCAGCCGCTGGTCGCCCTCGTAGCCGAGGGAGGCGGCGATGTAGCGGGCGATCTCGACGTCGAAGCCGGTGTGCACGCCGTTGCGCAGCTCGCCCATCAGCGGCTCGTTGGTGGCGACCCCGATCCGCAGCTTCGGCTGGCCGTAGATGTGGCTCTCGCGCAGCTTCTCCTGGACCGAGGGCAGCTCCGGCTCCTGCCGGCTGTCGCAACCGGCCGCCGCCGCCAGGGTCAGGGTCAACGCCACGGCCAGCGTGGTGGCGATCGAGCGGAGCCGGGAGCCGGTGGAGTGTGCGTTCATCGGGACCTCGCTGCTGAGCGGAGCCTGCGGAAAACCGAGCGTAGCGGCATCCGTCCACATTCCACAGTCACGCCGCGGTCGGGATCCCGGGTGGGGCCGGGGTACGGCGGGCGCCCGATCGTCCGCCGTACCCCGGGTCTCAGCGGACGGTGAGCGTGCCGACCGCGGGCAGCGGCGCGACCACCGGCGGGAGCCGCTTGGGCTCACCGCGGCGTGGGGCGTCCCTGCCGGCCAGGGCGCTCTTCGTGGCGTCCGCCCGCTCGGTCGCCTCGGGCGCCACCGGCGGGTCGGCGAACGGCTGCACGTCACCGGCGCAGACCGTGCCCCTGGCCGGCAGCACCCCGGAGATCAGGTACGCGTCGATCGCCCCGGTGGCGCAGGCCGACGTGCCGTACGCGGTGTGGCCCCAGCTGTCGCTGCTGAGCAGGCGGCTGTTCGGCAGCAGCCGGGCCGAGCTCACCGCGCCCTGGTAGTTGGTCGCCGGGTCCCAGTAGTTGCCGACCACCAGCACCGGAGCGCCGGTGCGCCGGTTGAACGGCCCGGTGTAGGCGTCCTCGTCGCGCACCGTCCAGGTGTCCCGGGCGCAGGGCGAGGTGGCCCAGGCCCAGGCCCGGCCGAAGTAGGGGTCACGCCGGTCGGCCTGCGCCGCCCGGGCCGGCCACGAGCCGGCGTCCGCCGGGTGGTACCCGTCGGTGCAGTCCACCCCGAGGAAGGTCTCCAGCCCGTTGTCGTACGGGAAGTCGAACGCGCGCTGCTGCCGCGCCTCGGCGGCGAGCCGCACCACGGCGGCGCGGGCCCGCTCCCGGGCCGCCGCGGCGGCCTGCGGGTCGGTGAGCACCAGCAGTTCGGCGGTGAGCCCGACGACCTGGGCGTAGCCGGCCGGGTCGTAGAGCGCGCCGAGGGTGGCGCCGACGAAGTCGGCGTAGCTGACCGTGAACGAGCCGAGGTCGGGGTCGTCGATCACCAGCGGCTTGGCCCGCAGCCGTTGGGCCACCAGGTCGAACGAGGCGACCGGGTCGCCGGCCGCCAGCGGGCAGGCCGCCTCGCCGGCCGCGTCGCAGCGCGCCAGGATCTCGCGCAGCGCCCGGTACGCGCCCTGCGCGCTGCGCAGCCGGTCCTCCTGGACCAGGTTGCGGGCCTTGCCCCGGCCGACCCACGCCTCGGGGTCGAGCACGCCGTCCACCACCAGGGCGCGGAACCGGTCGGGGAACATGTTGGCGTAGTACTGCCCGAGCGCGCTGCCGTAGCTGAATCCGAGGAAGGTCAGCTTCCGGTCGCCGACCGCGCGGCGGAGCACGTCCATGTCGCGGGCGACCTCGGCGGTGGACATCGCCCCGCTGAGCGGGCGGCCGGTGGTGGAGCAGCCCCGGCCGACCGCCGCGGAGGAGGCGACGTACGCCTGCTCCTCGGCCTTCGTCCAGGGGAAGGCCACGTTCAGCCCGGCGTACGCCCGGGTCTGGTCCTTCACCGACGGGAAGCACCGCAGCTGGTCGCTGGCGGCCACGCCGCGCGGGTCGACGCCGACCACGTCGAACCGGTCCAGCACGGAGTCGCTGAGGAAGTACGGCGCGGCGAGCGCGATGCCGGTGCCCGAGCCGCCGGGGCCGCCCGGGTTGAGGAAGAGGCTGCCGATCTTGTTCTGCTGGTCGCGGGCCTTCACCCGCAGCAGGGCGATCTCGGTCGTCGCGCCCCTGGGCTTGTCGTAGTCGAGCGGCAGCCGGACCGTGGCGCACTCGGCGTAGTCGTAGCAGGCGTACCAGTCCAGGTCGGGGGTGGGCACCCGGTCGACCCGGCGTGCCTCGGCGGGGCTGGTCCGGTCGGTGACGACCGGGCGCCCCCAGCCGGCGCCGGACGGTGCGGCGGCGGCCGGCGCAACCGCCGAGCCGGCGAGGAGGACGCCGGCGATTCCTGCTGCGGCCAGAGACCGGGTTCGTCGTGGCATGTGGACGCCTTCCGGTGGACGACGGGGACAGGTCGAGACCAGCTCGACCCCCGTCACTCTAGAGACGTCGGGCAATGAATGTGGTCCGCGAAACAGCCACAAAGCCGACATTGTGCCGACGGATGTAACGATTTATTCGCGGTCGACGCTGTTGTTGCCCCGCTCGGGCGCCGGGACCGGGTGGTGCGGCCGGCCGGGTGCCGGTCAGCCGATGCCGGCGAACCAGTCGGGCGCCGGCCGTGCCGACGACCCGTCCGCCGGGAGGTCCGGCACGTACGCGTCGACCACCCGCCAGCCGCCGGCCTCCTCGTCGAGCAGCAGGAAGGCGTCGATCTCGCTGAACGGCGCGCCGATCCCGTACACCTCGCCACCGTCCACGGTGGCCTTGCGCAGCGCGCAGACCCCCGTCGCGCCCGGGCGGGCGTCCGCGCAGCGGCCCACGTACCGGACGTCCGGGCCGTACGTGTCGGCGACGAACCGGGTGATCGCCTGCTCGACGGTGAGCGGCGCGGCGCTCGACGGCGGGGCGGCGGACGCTGTCGGAGACGGAGCTCCCGGCGGTGGCGACGACCCGTCGTCGCAGGCCACCAGCACGCCCGACACCAGCAGGGCGGCCACGATCCGGAAAAGGCGCGTCACGGTAATCCCCTGTGGTCGGCCGGAACGATTCGTCAGGGGATGGTAGGCGGTGCCGGTTGACAGCCGGCACCGCGGAGACATGCTGGACGGGTGAGGTTGCCCGGTCCCCCCGACGCGCGGACGGTGGCGGCGGTCGCGGCGGTGGTCGCGGTCGCGCTACTGGTGACGCTGCTCGTCTGGCGCCGCCAAGATCTCCTCGGGGTGGTCCTGGCGCTGCTCTGCGTCCTGTCCGCCACCATCGCCGGGGTCTCGGTGGCCGCCGCCCGGCAGCGCGACGACGGCGGGCCGGACGCCGCGGCGGCGGCGGGGCAACCGGCGGACGGCCTGTACGGCATCGACGCGGACACCCTGGAGACGCTGGACAATCTGGAGGCGGTGCGCGCGATGCGGGAGCGGCACCGGGACCGGTTCAGCGACCGGTGAGGGTCGGTGCGGCCAGCGCGTCCAGCCCACGACCGGCCAGGCAGCGGTAGGTGCGGTCGGCCCCCGCCCCGGCCGGCGGCAGCACCTCCAGGTTCCACCCCGCCGACTGGGCGATCCCGCTGGTGAGCCGGAAGGTGGTCTCGTTGCAGACCCGGCGGACGGCCGGGTCCGCGCTGATCTCGGCGTGACCGGCGCCGACCAGGGTGGCGGGCAGCTCGCCCTCGGCGTAGCTCTCCCAGGTGTGCTGCCCGTCGCAGGGCACCCGGGCGGCCTCGGCACGCTGGCCGCGTACCCGCACCGGGCCGAAGCACTCCAGCTCGGCGCCGCACCGCGCGCCGTCGGGCAGCGCGGCCGTGCCGCTCGCGCAGCCGGGCAGCGCCGCGGGGGTGGCCGCCACCGCGTCGACGGTCGGGGACGGGGTCGGCGCGGGCGCGCCCCCGGCGACCCACGCTCCCACGGTGGCCGAGCCGGCCAGGGCGAGCGCCCCGGCACCACCGAGGAACCAACGCCGCCGCCAACGCCGGCCGGTGGTGGGCACGGTGGGATGGGCGTCCTCCACCGGCCCGCGCGGCGCGGGCCCGCCGAACCGGCCGGCGGTGTACGGGTTGGTGGGGCCGGCGCCGCCGCCGAGCGGGACACCGGCGGCCGGCGCGCCACCGGTCGCCGCGCCGCCCGGCTCCAGCCGCAGGCCGGCGAGCAGGCCACGCAGTTCCGCGGCGGAGGGCCGGTCGGCCGGGTCGTTCGCCATCCCGGCGCGGAGCACGTCGACCAGTTCGTCGGGCACGCCCGGCAGGCCGGGGATCGGCTGGTGGAACAGCTCCAGCACGGTGACCAGGCTGGGGTTCCGCTCCGACTGCCAGCGGGGCGGCCGGCCGTGCATCACCGCGTAGAGGGTGGCGCAGAGGGCGTAGACGTCGACCGCCGGCGACGGCGGGCTGTGGTTGAACATCTCCGGCGGCGCGTACGCCGGGGTGAGCACCTCCAGGGCGACCGAGGCGTCCCGCATCTCGGCGAGCACGGCCAGCCCGAAGTCGGCCAGCACCGCCGGGTTGAAGTGCGAGTAGAGGATGTTCGCCGGCTTCACGTCGCGGTGCAGCACGCCGGCCGCGTGCGAGTGGACGATCGCGTCGGCGATCTTGACCCCGAGGTCGCGGGCCTCCACCGGCCCGAGCGGCGAGGTCCGCATCCGTTCCGCGTACGACCCGTCGCAGAGTTCCATGATCAGGTAGGGGTGCTGGTCGACGGTGACCCCGACGTCGAAGAGGTCGACCACGTGCGGGTGCGACGACATCCGGCCGGCGGCCCGCGCCTCGCGCAGGAACCGCGCCTGGTCCCGCTCGCTGTCCAGCGTGCGGTTCTCCACCTTGACCGCCACCTCGCGCCCGACCGAGATCTGCGTCGCCCGGTAGACGGTGGCGTAGCCACCCCGGGCAAAGACCCGCAAATCAGTCAGACCAGGCACGATGGGCATCGGCAGGGCGCCGGGCGGAGTGTCGGTCACGGTCTCGAAAATACCCAACCGGGCCGGACGCTCAGTGCACCGCGTCCGCGGCGGGCGCGGTCCCGGCCCGGGCGGACGGCTCGGCGGAGCCCGCCCGCCGGGCGTCCCACCAGAGCCCGACGGCGGTCGCCACCGCCCCCACGCCCTCCCACGCGGCCACCCCGAAGAACCGCCCCGGGGCGATGTCGGCCAGCACCGCGATGCTGAAGACGGTGAAGGTGACCAGCCGGAAGACGACGGTGAACCGGTAGAACGCGCGCCACTCCGTGGCCGTGGCGAGCAGGTAGTAGACCCCCATGTTGAACGAGGCCATCGACGAGGCCATCAGGAAGGTGCCGGTGTGGTCGCCGGCCGCCCGCCGCTCCGGCACCTCGAAGCCGAGCATCCGCAGCAGCGCCTCCGGCCAGAGCAGCCCGACCGCGCCCATGAGCAGCGCCAGCACGCCGAAGACCGCGATCGTCCAGCCGGCGCCCGAACGCGGCAGCCTCATGACGGCCCTCCCCTGACCCCGGTACGGCCGCCACTGTGGACGCCGCGTGGAGTGACAGGCTAGCGACCACCTCCGCCGGGCACATCGGCAGAACCGCCACAATCCCCCACCCCACCGGACCGCGTTCACTCCGGGTCGATCCCCGTGTGCAGCGGCAGGGGGCAGGACCGGTCCGGCCGGGAGGGGTTCAGCCGCCGGCGAGTCGGGCGCGCAGGGCGTCGGCGGCGGCCCGCTCGCTGCGCTGTTCCGTGGCGTACGCCAGCCGCACCGCCTTCTCGGCGCAGGCCACCGCCTCCACCGGCCGGCCGCAGGCGGCCAGCGCCTCGGCCAGCACGCTCTCCGCGATCACCTGGCTGCGCACGTCCTCCGCCGGGGCGGCGACCGCTCGCCGGGCCCAGTCCAGCGCCTGTTCCCGCTGGCCGTGGGCGAGCAGCGCGGAGGCGTACCGGGCCAACGTCTGGCGGCGGGAGAAGAGCAGCGACGGGGCGTTCGCGGCGGTGGTGGCCACCGGGGCGAGCAGGCCGACGGCGGTGGCCGAATCGCCGGCCGCCAGCCGGGCCATCGCGAGCAGCACCCGGGGCGCCACCTGCGCGGGCGCCTGCGGATTGTGCGGCTCGACGGCGGTCAGCACCGCCCGGGCGTCCCGCTCGGCGGCGGCCCCGTCGCCCATGTCCAGCGCCACGAACCCGCGCAGCGTGCCGGCCATCCCGGTGAGCAGCGGGTGCGACGTCCGGTGGGCGTACGACAGCGCGTCGGTGAACAGGTCGGCGGCGTGCTCCGGTTCGCCCAGCCCGCGGGCCACCACCCCCCGGACGACCAGCGCGAACCCGCGCCCCCAGTCGTCGGAGGCGGCGGCGAAGTCCCGGTACGCCCGGCGCGCCTCCCGGTCCGCGTCAGCCAGTTCGCCGAGTTCCGCGGTGGCGAACGCCTCGACCGCGCGGAGCGTGCCGACCGCCCACGCCTCGCCGACCCGCTCACCGAAGGGCAGGAAGACCCGGGCCAGCCGGCTCGCCTCGCGCAGCCGGCCGGCGAGCAGCCGGGCGAACGCGGTGGTGCCGCGCAGCCAGGCCCGCCCGTACGGGTCCTTCAGCTCGGCGAAGAGCCGGGCGGCCCGGCCGAGCACGGCGTCCGCGCCGGCGAAGTCCCCCCGGGTGGTGGTCACCCAGGCCAGGTTCTGCAACGACCAGGCCTGCCCCCGGCGGTCGGCCACCGAGAGGCTGACCTGGTACGAGGCGGCGAGCCGGCTGCTCGCCTGGCCCAGCCGGCCGGCGATGAAGTCGGCCATCCCCAGCCGGCGCATCGCGGAGGCCCGCAGGGTGGGCAGCTCGGCGGCGGTGGCCACCTGCAACGCCTCCTGCCAGCAGGACACCGCCCGCGCCTGGTCGCCCATGGTCTGGTGGGCCTGGCCGGCGAGGAGCAGCGCGCTGGCCCGGACCCCGGCCTCGTCGCCGGCGTTCGCGGCGATCTTCTCGGCGTAGGCGAGCGCGTCGGCCGGCCGGCCGACCTGGAGCAGCGCGCGGGCGTGCACCACCCGGTCGGCCGCCGGCACCCCGTCCCGGCCCAGTTCGGCGGCGCGGTCGGCGTGCTCCACGGCCAGCGCGGGCTCGCCCACGTGCAGCGCGCGACGGGCGGCCCGGGCGAGCGCGGCGACGCCGAGCGGCACCACCGCGCGGGCCGGCGCGTCCGGTCGCAGCCCGACGGCGTCGGCCAGCGCGGCGGCCCGCTCCACGTGCTCGGCCACGAAGTCGTCCCGGGCCGATTCGGTGAACCCGCCCGGCGGCGTCGACCCGTCCACCGGGTCGAGACTGGCCCACCGGGCCAGCGCGGCGTGCCGGTCGGCCAGCTCGGCCTTGCTCACCCCGGCGTAGGCGGCCTCGCGCATCAGCGGGGTGGCGAAGGCGTACCCGGTGCGGGTGCGGTGCAGCATCCGGCGTTGCAGCAGTTCCTCGACGGCCCGCTCCAGCTCGACCGCGGCCACGGCCGCCGGTCGGCCGGCCAGTCCGGCGCGCTGCTCGCGCAGCGCCTCCAGGGCGCCCTCCGGCACGGTGTCGCCCACCACGGCGGCGTCCCGGAGCACCGAGCGCGCCTCGGCCGGCAGCGCGTCGATGCGGGCGGCGAGCACGGCGGCCAGGTCGCGCGAGAGCAGCCGGCTGCCCAGCGAGCCGGGCACCAGCCGCCAGCCGCCCGGGTTCGGCGCGCTCCGGTCGGCCACCGCGGTCAGCGCCCCGCGCTCCATCAGCAGGGTGACCAGCTCGGCCAGGTAGAACGGGTTGCCCTGGGCGGTGGCGAGCAGCCGGTCGGTGTCGGCCTGCGGCAGCTTGCCGCCGCCCAGATAGCTGGTGAGCAGCCGGGCCGCGTCGGCGCCGCGCAGCGGCGGCAGCACGTACACCTCGGCGTCGGCCACCCGGGTCAGCGCACCGGCGGTCCGCACCAGCTCCGGCCGGCCCAGCAGCAGCACCAGCACCGGACCGCTCAGCCGGGACAGCGTCACCCCGAGGGCGCGGATCGTCTCGGCGGTGGCGTCGTGCAGGTCGTCCACGACGACCACCAGCGGCGCCTCCACGGCGAGCGCGCTGAGCAGGTCGGCCACCGCGTTCGGCACCGCGTCGGCGTCGGCGGGCGCCTGCGCGGCGCTCCACTCGCCCTGGTCGGTCGGCCCGCCGGCGGGCAGTTCGGCGTAGCCGAGCAGGGCCAGCAGCTGGTCGGTGGCGATCGGGACCGGCTCGCCGGTCCGGCCGAGCCGCTGCCCGAGCCGGCGCAGCCGCTCCTCCACCGCCGGCCGGGTGACCGCGGTGGCGGCGTCGCCGGGCAGGCCGACCGCGGCCCGGACCAGGTCGGCCAGCGGGGCGAGCCGGCGCCGTTCACCGAACGCGGCGCAGCGCACCGAGAGCACCCGGGCGCCGGTGTGCGCGGCGAACCGGCCGGCGCCCACGTCGTAGCCGGCGGCGAGGCGTTCCACCTCGGCGGCGAACCGGGACTTGCCGATCCCCGCCTCGGCGGTCATCAGCAGCACCCGGGGCTCGCCCCGGTCGACCACCTCGGCGAGCCGGCCGGCGACCCGGCCGATCTCGGTCTCCCGGCCCACGAACGGCGCCTCGTCGCCGAGGCCGGACCGGGTGCCCGGGGCGTCCAGGAGACCGAGCAGCTCGTACGCCTCGACCGGCTCCCGCTTGCCCTTGAGCCGCAGCGGCCGCAGCGCCCGCCAGGAGGCGACGTGCCGGGTGGCGGCGGAGGTGCGCGCGCCGGCGTAGACCGCGCCCACGGCGGCGGCGTCGGCCAACCGGGCGGCGGTGTTCACGGTGTCGCCGATGACCGTGTACTCGATGGCGGCCTGGATGCCGGCGATCACGTCGCCGGTGTTGAGCCCGACCCGCAGGCCCAGCGGGGCGCCACCGCCGCGCTCGTCGTCGAGCACCCGGCGCACCGCGCGCTGCATGGAGAGCGCGGCGCGGACCGCCCGCTCGGCGTCGTCCTCGTGGGCCACCGGCGCGCCGAAGACCGCCATGATCCCGTCGCCGGTCAGCTTGTCGACGTGCCCGCCGAAGGTCTTCACCGCGCCGGCCAAGGCGGCCAGCACCCGGTCGGTGACCGCGCCGACCCGTTCCGGGTCGAGGTCCTCCGACCAGGAGGTGAAGTCGGACAGGTCACCGAAGAGCACGGTGACCACCCGGCGCTCGGCCGCCGGCAGCGTCGCGGCGGCCGGCAGGGCCGCCCCGCAGTTGTGGCAGAACCGGGCGCCGGGTACGGCGACGGTTCCGCACACCGGGCAGGTCACGCTTGCTCCAACCCGCTCACCCCGGGGTCCGATTCCCCGGTGTCGA
This sequence comes from Micromonospora sp. R311, assembly GCF_056780015.1. Taxonomy (NCBI): domain Bacteria; kingdom Bacillati; phylum Actinomycetota; class Actinomycetes; order Micromonosporales; family Micromonosporaceae; genus Micromonospora; species Micromonospora sp. R311. Next base: position 95,715 of record NZ_JBSWCE010000008.1, on the reverse strand, counting down.
CCCCGAGGTGCTCCAGCTGGGCGCGGACCGACCACTCGGCGGCCCACCACAGCGACCGGTCCACGTCCGCGTAGACCGCGGCGACCACCTCGGCGGGGGTGCGCGCGCCCGCGGCGACCGCCGCGCGGACCTGGTCCAGGCGGGCGCGGCGGTGGGCGAGGTAGAACTCGGCGGCGGCGCCGCAGTCGGCCAGCGCCGGGCCGTGCCCCGGCAGCGCCGGGACCCCCCGGTACGTGCTGAGCAGCTCCAGGCTGGTCAGGTAGTCCCCGAGGTGCCCGTCCGGGTGGGCCACCACGGTGGTGCCCCGGCCCAGGATGGTGTCGCCGGTGAGCACCACCCGCTGGTCGTCGTGCTCGACCAGGAAGCAGACCGAGTCGCCGGTGTGCCCCGGGGTGGGCAGCAGCCGGATGCCCAGGCCGGCGCCGTCGAGCTGGTCGCCCGGCCCGGAGAGCGGCGGCCCGCCGAGGGTGTGCGCCGGGTCGGCGGCGCGTACCGGCACCCCGCCGAGCAGCTCGGCGAGCCGGCGGGCGCCGTCGGTGTGGTCGCCGTGCCCGTGCGTGATCAGCACGAGGTCGACCGGGCCGTGCGCCGCGATGCGGGACAGGTGCTCCTCGTCGGCCGGGCCCGGGTCGACCACCACCGCCCGCTCGGCGCCGGGCGCGCGCAGCAGCCAGGTGTTGGTGCCGTCGAGCGTCATCGGCCCCGGGTTCGGGGCGCGCAGCAGCGTCGCCCAGCCCGGCAGCTCGTCGGCGAGCGCGGCCGCCGGCGCCGTGAAGTGCCCGGTCATGGCTGCGATCGTACGGCCCCGCCGGCCACTCCCCGCGATCTTGCGCTATCGGCTCGGGATACGTGCCGCTTCAGGGCTTTTGCCCGGCCGAGCGGCGCGGATCGCGGGGAGCGTTGCCAGGTCAGGCGACCTCGACGATGACCTCGATCTCGACCGGGGCGTCGAGCGGCAGCTCGGCCACGCCGACCGCGCTGCGGGCGTGCCGGCCGGCCTCACCGAAGACCGCGCCGAAGAGGTCGGAGGCGCCGTTGATCACGGCCGGCTGGCCGGTGAAGCCCGGGGCCGAGGCGACGAAGCCGGTGAGCTTCACGATCTTGACCACGTTCTCCAGGCCGACCAGCGAGTCGATCGCGGCCAGCGCGTTCAACGCGCAGCGCTGGGCCAGGTCCTTGGCCTGGTCGGCGGAGACCCCGGCGCCGACCTTGCCGGTCGCCAGCAGCTTCCCCTCGGCCATCGGCAACTGGCCGGACACGTACACGTGCTGCCCGGACTGCACGGCCGGCACGTAGCTGGCCACCGGGGGCACGACCTCGGGAAGCGTGAGCCCGAGCTCCGCGAGCTTTCCGTGCGGACCGTTGCTCATGCCGGCACTCCGCTCCGCCGCGTGCCGCCATGCGGCACCATCGCGCCGAGCCTGGCGACTCGCTCGCTCCGCCCGCTCATGCCTTCGGCCGCTTCAGGTAGGCGACCAGCTGGTCCGGGTTCGGGCCGGGGATCACGGCGACGAGTTCCCACCCGTCCTCGCCCCAGTTGTCGAGGATCTGCTTGGTCGCGTGGACCAGCAGCGGGACCGTGGCGTATTCCCACTTCTGCATCGGCGGAGGGCTCCCTCGGTGGCGTTGACACTTCGAGGGACAGCCTACGGTCCGCCGGCCGGCCGGGGTGCGGGACGCTGCTCCGGGGCGCTCGGCAGTTCGCCGCACGCCCCGCTGTGCTCGTACCGCTGCGGGCACCGGGTCCGGTCCGGCAGCAGCAGGTCGCAGAAGACCCGGTGCCGGTTGTTCTGGTCGTCGGCGGTGGAGACGGTGGTCTCGCCGGCGTCGAGTTCGGTGAGGAACCCGAGCGAGGTGGCGACCGTGCCCGCCAGCGCGGTCGCCGCGGCCAGGTCGGCGACCCGGATCGGCAGGTGGATGACGTAGCCCGGCTCGTCCTCCTCGCGGGCCCGGTCGGCGGGCCGGGGCAGCGTCCGCAGCACCTCGACGGGTTCGGCGATCCGCCGGTACGACCGCTCGTTGATCGGCAGTCCGGCGGCGGCCCCCTCGGCCTCGCCCGCGGCGGGACCGGTCCGGCGCCCCGTCGGAGACTGGGCTCGGGGGTTGTTGTCCGCGTCGCGCATCGCTGCCTCCGGGCGTCGTACCTGGTCACGTCATCGCCATCCGGTCCGGACCCGCCCCCGCCCCGGTCCCTCTACGCAGGTCAGAAGGTAGGTCGGCGGCCCGAGTCCCGTAAACAGGACGCGCACGCCAAGTGACCGAAAGTCACATATGCGACAGAGCGTCCGAGTTCGAGTCCGGCCGACCGCCCTCCCCCGCAGTACGGCGCCGACCGCTACCCTTCCGGTCGGACGCCCGCGCAGGGCTCGCCCGCTCGTACCCGCTCGTCGCCTCCGGTGGTGACGACGTCGCACCCCCGGGGGAAGAGATGACCCAGCCACCCAGCGGCGAGCCGACCGGCCAGCCCGACGCCCCGACGTCGCCCGGTCCGGCCGCGGCCACCCAGCCCGGCGCCCTGCCCAACCCCGACCCGGCGACCGTCCCGCCGCCCCCGGCCGGGTACCCGCCGTACCAGGACCCGGCGGCGCCGAAGAAGAAGCGCGGCCTGCTGATCGCCTCGATCGCGCTGGCGGTGGTCCTGCTGCTCTGCGCCGGGGGTGGCGTGGCCGCCTTCTTCACCCTGCGCAACGCGGAGACCGGCGCGGGCGCCAAGGAACCGGCGGTCGCGGTCGACGAGTTCCTCACCGCCGTCTACAAGGACCGGGACGCGGCCAAGGCGGCGACCCTGGTCTGCTCGGCGGCCCGGGACGACGACCGGATCGCCGCCAAGGTCGCCGAGGTGGAGAAGTACGTCGGCACCTACCAGAACCCCCGGTTCCGGTGGACCAAGCCGAAGGTGGACAACCAGACCGGCGAGCGGGCCACGGTCAGCACCAAGGTGACCATGACGACCGCCGACGAGAAGGTCGCCGACCAGGAGCTGCGCTTCACGGTGGTTAGGAAGACCGGTTGGTGGGTCTGCGAGGTCGCCTGAGCGCCGCCGCTGGATAGGCTCGACGGGTGCGAGCAGCTGAGCGACCGGCCGACCCGGCCGAGGGATGGCCGGGCCGCCTCCACGTGGTGACCGGCAAGGGCGGCACCGGCAAGACCAGCGTGGCGGCGGCGCTGGCCCTCGGGCTGGCCGCCGGCGGCCGGCGCACCCTGCTGGTCGAGGTCGAGGGGCGGCAGGGCATCGCCCAGCTCTTCGGCACCGAGCCGCTGCCCTACGAGGAGCGGCACCTCACCGACGCGCCCGGCGGCGGCGAGGTGCGGGCGCTGGCGGTGGACGCCGAGGAGGCGCTCCTGGAGTACCTCGACATGTTCTACAAGCTCGGCGCGGCCGGCCGGGCGCTGCGCAAGCTGGGGGCCATCGACTTCGCCACCACCATCGCCCCCGGGCTGCGCGACGTGCTGCTCACCGGCAAGGTGAAGGAGGCGACCACCCGCACCGCCGGGCAGCGCCGGGTGTACGACGCGGTGGTGCTGGACGCCCCGCCGACCGGGCGCATCGGCCGCTTCCTCAACGTCACCGCCGAGACCGCCCGGCTGGCCAAGGTCGGCCCGATCAAGACGCAGAGCGAGGGGGTCTCCGCGTTGCTGCGCTCGCCGATCACCGCGGTGCACGTGGTCACGCTGCTCGAGGAGATGCCGGTCCAGGAGACGGTCGACGCGATCGCCGAGCTGACCTCGTTCGGCTTCCCGGTGGGCCGGGTGATCGTCAACGCCGCCCGGCCCCCGCTGCCGGCGGGCCGGGTGGTCAGCCAGGCCGAGCTGCGCCGGGGGTTGCTCGCCGCCGGGCTGCCGGCCGACCGGGACATCGTGGCCGGGCTGCACGCCGAGGCGCGCGACCAGGCCGTCCGCCGCGAGCTGGAGGATTCGCTCCGGGCCGACCTGGTGGAGCTGGGCCTGCCGTTGACCGAGCTGCCGCTGCTGCCCGAGGGCGTGGACCGGGCCGGGTTGGACACCCTCGCGCAGGCGCTCGTCCGGGCCGATTGACTCACACCTGCCGTCGGCACCGGCGCACGGACCCAGCCGGCCCGATACGCTCGATTGGTGCCTTCCGAAGACGCGGCGCCGCAGCTGGACGTCGACCAGATCCTCGCCGACCCCGGCGTGCGGATCGTGGTCTGCTGCGGGGCGGGCGGGGTGGGTAAGACGACCACGGCCGCCGCACTCGCGCTCCGGGCCGCCGAGCAGCACGGCCGGCGTACGGTGGTGCTCACCATCGACCCGGCCCGCCGGCTGGCCCAGTCGCTCGGGCTGACCGAGCTGGACAACACCCCTCGCCAGGTGAAGGGGATCGACGTCGAGGCCAGCGGCGGCGAGCTGCACGCCATGATGCTCGACATGAAGCGCACCTTCGACGACGTGGTGCTCCAGCACACCGACCCGGCGAAGGCGGCGGAGATCTTCGGCAACCCCTTCTACCAGGCGATGAGCTCCACCTTCGCCGGTACGCAGGAGTACATGGCGATGGAGAAGCTCGGCCAGCTGCACGCCCGGGGCGAGTGGGACCTCATCGTGGTGGACACCCCGCCGTCCCGGTCGGCGCTGGACTTCCTCGACGCCCCGGCCCGGCTGTCCCGTTTCCTCGACGGGCGGATGCTGCGGCTGCTGCTGGCTCCGGCACGCACCGGCGGGCGGAGCATGTTCAGCCTGGTCACCGCGTCGTTCGGGATGTTCTCCAAGGTCGTGCAGAAGGTGCTCGGCGCCCAGTTGCTGACCGACCTCTCCGGCTTCGTCGCCGCGCTCGACTCGATGTTCGGCGGCTTCCGGCAGCGCGCCGAGCAGACGTACCGCATCCTGCAGGCGCGGGAGACGGCGTTCCTGCTGGTCGCGGCGCCGGAGCCGGACGCGGTCCGGGAGGCCGCCTACTTCGCCGGCCGGCTGCGCGAGGAGCGGATGCCGCTGGCCGGGCTGGTGCTCAACCGGGTGCACCGCCCGACGGCGCCCGGCCTCGACGCGGCGGAGAGCCTGGCCGCCGCGGAGCGGCTGGCCGGCCTCGGCGGACACGGGGGCACCGTCGACGTGCTCCGGGCGCACGCCGCGCTGGTCCAGCAGGCGCTCCGCGAGCAGCGGGTCGCGGAGCGGTTCACCGCGGAGTTCCCGGCGGTGCCGGCGGTGTCGGTGACGGCGCAGCCCGCCGACGTGCACGACGTCGACGGGCTGCGGACGATCGGCGCGGCGATCAGCCAGGACTGAGCCGTGGCGGGCCGGTCCGGCCCGGGCCGCGGCGGTCAGCCGGCGGCGCTCACCAGGATCTTGTCCTTGCCGGCCTTGTCCTTGCTGTTCTTCTTCATCGCGGCCTCGAACATCTTGCGCCAGCTCGTCACCTGGGGGTGACGGCGCAGCAGCGCACGGCGTTCGCGTTCGGTCATGCCACCCCACACACCGAACTCGATCCGGTTGTCCAGCGCGTCGGCCAGGCACTCGTACCGAACTGGGCAGCTCCGGCAGATCCGCTTCGCCACGTTCTGTTCGGCGCCCTGTACGAACAACGCGTCCGGGTCCCCGTTCTGACATGCCGCCAGCGACGGCCAGTCAGTGATCATGCCCATGTGTACACGTCCCCCCTTGCAGTACCTACCGACGTCGTGCGGACCAGCCGGCAATTCCCCCCGGTCGCCCGGCCTGCCTTCCCCAAGGCGGCACGGACGACATGTGGCGCTGTCGCCGCCCCCATCATGCTCTGTAGTCGCCCGATTACGCAACGTTGTCGGCCAAATCCATCATTCCGGACACTCCCGGCTTCCCGGGCTCTCGACCGCCGCTTACCCCGCCCCAGTACGTGAAAACGCTGCGACCGCCTCCGTGATGGAGGAGACTCGGCGCCGGGTTCACGCAACCACGCACCAGGGGTCGTGCGTTTAGCACAACGAGGTCGGCGCGCGCAGGAAATGGGGAAAGAATGCCCCAGCGCCCCTCGTTACCTGTTCGCGTACCCTGTCGAGGTGACCTGGATGCGGAAACGTGACCACAACGTGCTGACCAACGCCGCATCGCTGCTGATCTGCGGCCTGTTGGCCGGCGTGGTCGTCGCGGCGGCGGCCTTCCCCGCGGTGGCGATGTCCGGGCTGGCCGCAAAGGCCGGCGCCGAGACCTTCGGCGCCCTGCCCAAGGAGCTGACGGTGGCCCGCGCGCCACAGATCAGCTACCTCTACGCCTCGGACGGCAAGACCCCGCTGGCGACCATGTACGACGAGAACCGGCGCGACGTGAAGCTCGCCGACATCTCGCCGGTGATGCAGAAGGCCATCATCGCGGCCGAGGACCACGACTTCTACAAGCACAACGGCGTCGATCTCAACGGCGTGGCCCGCGCCTTCGTCAACAACCAGAGCGCGGGCGCCGACCGGCAGGGCGCCTCCACACTGACCATGCAGTACGTCCGGCTGGCCATCGCGTACTCGGCCACCCACCCGGCCGACGTGGTCGCCGCGACCGAGGACACCAGCGCCCGCAAGCTGCGCGAGATGCGCTACGCCCTGCAGATCGACAAGGAGCTCTCCAAGGACGAGATCCTGGAGCGCTACCTCAACATCGCGGCGTTCGGCAACGGCGCGTACGGCGTCTACGCCGCCAGCCAGGTCTACTTCGGCAAGCCGCCGAAGAACCTGAAGATCGAGGAAGCGGCGATGCTGGCCGGCATGGTGAAGGCCCCCAGCTCGTTCGACCCGACCACCAAGAGCGGCCATCCGCTCGCCAAGGACCGGCGCGACTACGTCATCGAGAACATGTTCGAGATCGGCGCGATCAGCCGTCAGGAGGCGGACGCCGCCAAGGCGACCCCGCTGGTGGTGAAGGACAAGCGCACCCCGAACGGCTGCGTCGACACCACCGAGAAGGGCTGGGGCTTCTTCTGCGACTACTTCTACCGCTGGTGGATGCAGCAGGAGACGTTCGGCTCGACGTCGTACGACCGGGAGCGGCGGCTCAAGAGCGGCGGCTACCAGATCATCACCACGCTCGACGTGCAGGCCCAGAGGGGCGCCGACAAGGCGGTCCGGAAGGCCAAGAGCGAGACCGCCAAGGAGGCGGCGATGGTCGCGGTGGTCGAGCCGGGCACCGGCCGGGTCCGCGCGCTGGCGGTGAACCGCACCTTCAAGCTGGACGACCCGAAGAAGCCGACGAACAAGGCGCACAGCGATCCGAAGCAGCGCAAGAAGGGCAAGCGGGGCAACTACCCGAAGACGGTCAACCCGCTGCTGACCGGCGGTGACGGCATCACCGGCTACCAGGCCGGCTCGACCTTCAAGATCTTCACGATCGTGGCGGCGCTGGAGAAGGGCATCCCGCTCAGCTACACCATCAACGCGCCGCAGCAGTTCAAGTCGGAGTACATCGTCGAGGCAGGTTCTCCCGCGGCCTGCCCGGGCACCAACAAGTACTGCCCGACCAACTCCGGTAAGAAGGCCGGCGGCGTGCAGAACATGTGGAGCGCCTTCTCCGCCTCGATCAACACCTACTTCGTGCCGCTGCAGCAGCAGGTCGGCGCGGAGAACGTGGTCGACGTGGCCAAGCGGCTCGGCATCCAGTTCCGGGTCAGCAAGGAAAACCTGTGGGCCAACAACAAGGACTACGCGCACGACTGGGGCGCGTTCACCCTGGGCGTCACGGACACCACCCCGCTGGAACTGGCCAACGCGTACGCCACCCTCGCCGCGGACGGCAAGTACTGCGAGCCGATCCCGGTACAGGAGATCCGCGACCCGGAGGGCAAGAAGCTCGACGTCGCGAACACCCGCTGCGAGAAGCGGATCAGCACGGACGTGGCCCGGGCCGCGGTGGACGCCGCCCGCTGCCCGGTCGGTGACAGCCCGGCCAACGGCAGTTGCGGCGGCAGCCGGACGGCCGCCAACGTGCGCGGCATCGTCAAGGCGCCGGTGGCCGGCAAGTCCGGCACCACCGACTCGGAGAAGAGCGCCGCCCTCGTCGCGATGACCAAGCAGTACGCGGTGGCCGGCATCATGGCCGACCCGGACTGGCCGCAGACCAACGTCAAGATGGGGCACAACGTGCCCAACGGCATCAACCCGCCGGTCTACGAGACGCTGCGCGACGCGATGAAGGGCAAGCCCCGGATCAACTTCGAGCCGCCCGGCAAGAAGATCTCCGAGGGCGACCAGCGCCCCATCCCGAACGTCAAGTGCCAGTCGGTCGAGACGGCGAAGAACCGGATCGAGGGGGCCGGCTTCGACGCGGTCGTCTCCGATACCAAGGTGGCGTCGAGCTGCCCGGCGGGCACCGCCGCCGGCACCAGCCCGGACGGCCGGACCATCAAGGGTGGCGTGGTCACCATCCAGGTCAGCAGCGGCGGCGGAGGCGCCACGCCGGGCAGCACCGGTGGCCAGCCGACCAACCCGGGCCGTCCACCGGGCCGACCCCGCGGCTGATCACCGCCAGCACGACGACGGGCGGGCACCGTGAGGTGCCCGCCCGTCTCGCGTACGCCGGCAGATGCCGGCGGGGTCAGAGGCCGAGCTGCCGGCGTACCTCCGCGGCCACCCGGCCCCCCTCGGCGCGGCCGGCCACCGCGGCCTGGGCCGCCTTCATGGCCGGGCCCATCTGCGCCTTGCCGGTGAACCCGCCCGCGGCGAGCGCCCCCGCGACCAGCTCGGTCAGCTCGTCGTCGGCGAGCTGCTTCGGCAGGTACCGCTCCAGCACCTCGCCCTCGGCGGTCTCCTTCGCGGCCTGGTCGGTGCGGCCCGCGTCGGCGAAGGCGGTCGCGGCCTCGCGCCGCTTCTTCGCCTCCTTGGTCAGCACCGCGAGCACCTCGTCGTCGGTGAGGTCCCGCTTGGCCTTGCCGGCGACCTCGGCGGTGCCGACGGCCGCCAGGGCCATTCGCAGCGTGGAGGTGGTCAGCTCGTCGCGCGCCTTGAGAGCGGCGCGCATGTCGGCGGTGAGACGGTCCTTCAGCGTGCTCATGGACGGTCAAACTACCCTGAACGCCATGCGAAAGCGCACACTATTCCGGCTCGCGGCCGGAACCGCCGCGGTGGGCGGGGCCGCCCTGGCCTACGCGTCGCTCGTCGAGCGCAACATGTTCACCCTGCGGCGGTACGACGTGCCGGTGCTGCCGGCCGACGCCGAGCCGCTGCGCGTGCTGCACCTGTCGGACCTGCACATGATGCCCGACCAGGCGCGCAAGCAGCGCTGGGTGGCCTCGCTGGCCGCCCTCGACCCGGACCTCGTCGTGGTCACCGGGGACAACATGGCGCACCCCGGCGCCGTGCCGGGAGTGCTGCGGGCCCTCCAGCCGCTGCTCGACCATCCGGGTGCCTTCGTCTTCGGGTCCAACGACTACACCGGCCCGGTCTGGAAGAACCCGTTCACCTACTTCCTGCCCGACCGGGAGTACACCGAGGGCGTCGAGCTGCCGCACGAGGAACTGCGCGAGGTGCTGACCGGCGCGGGCTGGGTGAACCTGAACAACGCCCGCACGACGATCAAGGCCGGTGGCCGGGTGGTCGAGCTGGCCGGCGTCGACGACCCGCACATCGAGCGGGACGACTACGCCGCGGTGGCCGGGGCGGTGTCCCCCTCGGCCGACCTGTCGATCGCACTCACCCACTCCCCCGAGCCGAGGGTGCTCGACCAGATGGCCGCCGACGGGTTCGGGCTGCTGCTCGCCGGGCACACCCACGGCGGCCAGGTCTGCGTGCCGGGCTTCGGCGCGCTGGTCACCAACTGCGGGCTGCCCCGGTCGATGGCGCGCGGCCTGCACCGCTGGCCCGGCTCGGACTCCTGGCTGCACGTCTCCGCGGGCCTCGGGACGCACCCCACCGCCCCGGTCCGGTTCGCCTGCCCACCCGAGGCCAGCATCCTCACCCTCATCCCCCGCTGATCCGCGGTCGCCCGCGCCGCGGCCGCCCCCGAGATCCGCGCAACCTCCGGGAAGTAGTGGCCTCCTCGGCTCGATGAGGGCACCACATCAGGGAAGTTGCGCGGATCTCGGCGCCACCGGGACCGGCCGCCGGGCGGCGGGGGTACCGAGTTTGACCACCGGAGCGGGTGGGCTACTATTTGTCGGCACGCCTCGGGGTGTGGCGCAGCTTGGTAGCGCGCTTCGTTCGGGACGAAGAGGTCGTCGGTTCGAATCCGGCCACCCCGACCAGAGGTAACAGCAGGTCAAGGCCCCTCCACAGAGGGGCCTTGATTCGTTTCCGGGGATCACCGCTCATCCCCAGGCAGCGAGAAGGCAGCAGACGACGCAAGTCCCTGCGATCCCGGTCACGCGTCGAGCGCGTGTAGCGATCCGAGGTCGAAAACCGGGCAGCCGGCTGCCGGCGATGTGTCGAGTCCGCCCTGCCGGCGCTGATCTTGTAGGCGACGCCTGGCACGAACGGTTCGGTCGGATCAGGAAGACTGGCCGGCATGACTGACCTGAGCGACCCGAAGACGGCGCTGCACAACTACCTCAAGGCGACTCGCGACGACCTGATCTGGAAGCTCGACGGGCTGAGTGAGCGCGAGGTCAGACTGCCCCGCACCGCGACCGGCAACAACCTGCTGGGAGTCATCAAGCACTGCCTCAATGTCGAAGCCGGCTACTTCGGGCCCACCTTCGGGCGCGAGTTCCCGACCCCGGAGGAACTGGTCCCCATGCGGGTGTACGAGGACGATCCGCAAGCAGACTGGTACGCACGGGAGGACGAGACGAAAGATGGGCTGATCGACCTCTATCGCCGGGTCGGGGTCTTCGCGGACCAGACCATCGAACAGCTACCGCTCGACGCGCCGGGGCGGGTGCCGTGGTGGCGGCCGGGTGGACAGGGCGTGACGCTGCAAAGGATCATCGTTCACGTGATCTGCGACCTGGCGCGTCACGCGGGTCACGCCGACATCATGCGCGAGCAGCACGACGGGGCGATCGGCTTGCGGCGGGAGAACACCAACGTCCCCCACGACCATGACTGGCCGGCGTACGTCACCAAGCTGACGAAGCTCTCTGACCAATTCGAGTAGCCGCCCGGTACGGCGCGCTCGGGTTGAGGTCGACCACATGGCCGACGAGAAGCTGTCGGGTCACGCACGAGGGCGCGGCTCCTGAGCCTGATCCGTAGGCCGGCACGCATGCCCGCAGCGGTGGGGCGAGGCGTCCGGCTGGGGCCTGCGCAGGAAGCTGCGGCAGGCCCCATTCCCGAACGCCCTGGGCCACGCCCCAGGGTGGGCAGTGGGTCAGGCGGCTGTGGCGGGCTTTTGGGTGGGATCGGCCGAGGTGGTGCCGCGAGTGGGGCGGCGGGTCAGGACCTGGGGGCCGGAAGCCGTGATGGCGACCGTGTGTTCGGAGTGGGCGGTGCGGGAGCCGTCGGCGGAGCGGATCGTCCAGCCGTCGTTGTCGAACGTGATTTTGTCGGTGGAGCGGCAGAACCAGGGCTCGATGGCGATGGTGAGGCCGGGTTCGAGTTTCATGCCGCGGCGGGCGCGCCCGTTGTTGGGCACGTGCGGGGCCTCGTGCATGGTGCGGCCGATGCCGTGGCCGCCGAACTCGGCGTTGACGCCGTAGCCGTAGGAGTGGGCGACCTCGCCGATCGCCGCGGAGATGTCGCCGAGGCGGCCGCCGGGCTGGGCGGCGGCGATGCCGGCCTCCAGTGCGACCTCGGTGGCCTCGATCAGCTTCAGGTCGGCCGGGTCGGGGGTGCCGACGATGACGGAGAGCGCGGAGTCGGCGACCCAGCCGTCGATGCCGGCCGCCATGTCGATGCTGAGCAGGTCACCGTCCCGCAGAACATAGTCGTGCGGCAGGCCGTGCAGCACCGCGTCGTTGACCGACAGGCACAGCACATTGCGGAACGGGCCGCGGCCGAACGAAGGGGCGTAGTCCCAGTAGCAGGATTCAGCTCCGCGTTCGGAGATCCGGCGGCGGGCATGGTGTTCGAGCTCGATCAGGTTGACGCCGACTGCGGCGACACCGCTCAGCTCGGCGAGCAGCTCGCCGACGAACTGGCCGGCCACCGCCATCCGGCCGATCTCCTCGGCGGACTTGAGCTCGATCACGACAGCCTCCCTCTCCGGATGCGGTATTTCTATACCGTTATTTTTATACCACGCCAGATCGGGGCCGCTCCGGAGGGATATCCTGCTGACATGGTTCGCCAACCACTCACCGCCGACCAGATCGCAGCGGGCCAGCGCCTCGGAGCCGCCCTCCGGGCCGCGCGGACCGGCCGGAGCCTCGTCGAGGTGGCCCTGGCAGCCGGCATCTCCCCCGAGACGCTGCGCAAGATCGAGGCAGGCCGCCTTCCCGCACCGGCGTTCGGCACTGTGGTCTGCCTCAGCCAGGCCCTCGACGTCCCCCTCAGCGACCTGGCCGACGTCTGGCTGGCCGACATGCCCATCCGCCAGGCGTCCTAGGGACCGGCCGCCCTAGTACTCCGCCAGGAGAGCCGCCGCCTCCCGTTCTTGGCGGCCCGTGCAGGGCTACGACCGCTGCCACGATCGTCTCGACGGCCGGAGCTCCACCGTCCGAGGTGTCGATCTCAACGACGGCGTCGACGCCCTCCGGCGGTTCGAAGATCGACCGTTTCATCTCACCCCGTTGAAACAGGGACAGGAGCTGCTGGTCGATGGCCCCGCCTTCGGCCGCCCGAGCAACAAGTCGCCGGCCGATGACCGCCTCCCGGGCGACGACGTGAACAGCCAGCACTCGGGCGCCACCCGCGAGCAGCACGCCTAGCAGCTCGCGGGACAACACCGAGGACTCCACGACGAAGCTCACCCCTGCGGCCGCGAGCAGCCGGACCGCGTCGACCATCACGGCCTCAGCCCGGAGGCTGACGGGGCCACCGGCCACGTGGAAGTCTTCGCCGAGCCGGAGCCGGCCGTCCTCGGCGACGGAGGCGGAGGACAGCCCAAGACCTGTCTTGATCTTGTCGCGGGTCAGGAACGGGACCCCGAAGCGGCCAGCCGTTGCAGAGGCGATGGTGGTCTTCCCCGCCCCCGGACACCCGCAGACAGCGATCACCACCGGCCGTTCCCTCACCAGCATCCGCCGATCCTGGCAGACCCGCAGACACGCTGTCGACGTGCCGAGCGAGAGCGCCAGGGCGGCACGGGCCATCGCTGGGCCGGTGGCGGCGACCCGGCAGCGGTCATGACCGGGCATCAGTGGCAGGTAGCTTCACCGGGTTGTGCAAGTGGCCCGTGGCGAACAACTTGATCTCGAAGGGCGTAGGTCGACGGTTCGATCCCGTCAGGCGGTGCGACCGGCGACGGTTGCTCGCCACCGGTCGCACCCTCCGCACGGTCGTCGTGTCAACAACGCCACATACGCGGCCCGAGGTTCTGGTCGTGGTCGCTGCCCCTGGTCAGCGCCTGCCCCACGACCAACCCGGTGTCGGACACGGCGGCCGCGCTGCTGGTCTGCCCGGTGGGCACGGCAAGGTCGACAGTGGCACCGTCACGCAGCACGGCGCCACCGGCGACAACCCAGGCGGAGGCGTTGAGCGCCTCGCCCGGTCCCTGCGTCCCCAGCTTGATCACCTCGCCGGTCCGGAGGTTCCACAGCGCGGTTTGCGGTTCGCGCGGGCCTCCTTTCGGGCGACGCTGGCCGCCTGTGGCGGAGCTGGACGGCCACAGACCGCCCGTCGCCCAGTCACCCTCTGCCGCGTACGCGGCTCCGGTCCGGTCGGTCGGCAGCTCCAGCTTGCGGCCGTTGCCCTGCTGGTCCCAGGCGTACGCCGTGGTGGCGACGCCGTCCTTGTAGATCGCGCCGACGATGGTGCCGTCGTCGGTGATGTCGTAGGCGTTGGCCCCGGCCGGAAGCGGCAGCGTGACCGCGGTCGTCGAGCCTGCCTTCCAGAGCAGGACGATACTGTCCTTGCCGCCCGTGTTGCCGCGCGGCTCGACGTTGATGACGACGTCGCCGGCGGCGTTGATCGCCGGTGTCGGGTAGGGGTGCCAGTTCCCCGGCGGGGTGTGCAGCCTCGTGTACGCGCCATTCTCGTAGCGGAAGACGTACTCCTGCTGCGTGTTCGCCACCAGGCCGACCACGACCCCGCTGGCGTTGACGGCGGTCACCTCGACCGACTTGCCCTGCACCGGCAGTGCCTGCGGCTGCCCGTCGGTCCACAGGATCGGCCGGAAGTCCTGGCCGACGACGTTGTGCCCTACGAAGTACCTGCCGGTCGGATCGACCCCGACGACCGCGACATCCTTCATCCCGGACGGCACGGGCAGTTCCGTCATCCGGCACGGGCCGGCCGGGCGAGCCGGTGCAGTCGCCCCCGCCGAGGCGCTGGCCGGGCCCGCACCCGCCTCGACCGCCGGCTGCGCCCCCGCTCGCGTCAGGATCGACGGAACCGCCAGTAGCACGGCTGCGGCCAGCGCCACGCCCCCGGACGCCTGCACCGATCGGCGGCGAAAGGCGCGCCGGCGCCCGGCGCGGACCAGCACGTCCACCTCGATGCGGCTGGGCGGCACATTGACCGCTCGCAACTGGTCCCGCAGTTCCTGTTCCTCGTTCATGACCGACCCCTCGCTCCTTGTGCGGTGGCGACCAGATGCCGTGCGTCAAGCGCCTCGCGCAGGCTGGCGAGACCTCGGGAGCACTGGCTCTTGACGTTGCCCGTCGAGCACCCCATGGCCTTCGCGGTCGCCTCGACCGACAGGTCAGCGAAGAAGCGCAACACCACGACGGCCCGCTGGCCCTTGGGCAGCGACCGCAATGCCGTCACCAGCGCGTCTCGCTCCTCGACACCGTGGTCGGCGGGTGCGGACAGTTCCGGGACGCGATCGCCGAGCAGCACCTTCGACCACCCGCGCCGCCGTTCGTCGAGGTGGCGCCGCACCATGATCCGATGCACGTACCCGTCGAGGTTGTCCGCAGCGGCGGCTCGCCTCCAGTTCAGGTAGAGCGCCGTGAGCGTCGCTTGGACGATGTCGTCCGCCTGGAACGCGTCGGCGCAGAGCAAGTACGCCGTGCGATGCAGGCGGGGCAACCGCGCCGTCACGTACTCGACGTACTCCCGTTCGAGGTCCGGCCGCATCCTGCTCCCTTCTTCCATCCATGTGCAGGTTGTCGCTGGTCGTCTTCTAGTCGGAGCCGGGTTGGCGAAAGGTTGCATCTGGGCCGGGAGCAGCCGACGGCGCAGCCGAGCTGCCGGACGATGACGGACACGACGGACCTCGGCGCGGGGCCACCATCGCGAGGACGACGGCGACCAGGCAGCCGACGCCGACTCGCGACGCATCGGTCGGAGAATTGCCCAGCCTCCCGACCGTCCGCTTGGGGAATCCGCTCGCATCCCCGGATGCCCGAGTCAGGTGCGGCCGGGCGGTCCACCTGGCGCCATGGCTCCCCGCGCCAGCTCCACGCAAGCTCAGACGACCACGGACCTGGCTACCATCCTGGATGGCACGGTCAGCACAGCTCGATGGGGGCCGCATGCGGGTCGATCAACTGTGGCGCTATCCGGTGAAGTCGGTCGGCGGCGAGCCGCTGACCGCCGCCGCAGTCGGCGCCCTCGGGGTCGAGGGTGACCGGATCGTCGCCGTCCACGACGAGCGGGGCGAGGTCACCTGGGCGGGTGCCATTCCAGAGCTGATGCGGGTGCGAGCGGTCGCGGTGGGCGGGGACGCGGCCGAGCTGGTCCCGCCGAACGGCGAGTCGTTCCGCTCCGACGCACCCGACGCCGACAGCCGGCTCGGCGCCGCGGTCAACGCCAAGGTCACCCTGGCCGGGCACCGACCGGACAAGCCGGACGCCGCACTGCACGTGCTGACGACGACCTCGCTGCGCCGCCTCGGCCTGGCGCTGCCAGACAGCGCGATCGACGTCACGAGGTTCCGGCCCAACCTGGTCCTGGCCGACGTGACCGACGAACGCGGAACGGGGTTTCCCGAGCACGACTGGATCGGCCGGCGGATGGCCATCGGCACGCTGCGGTTGCGTTTCACCGAGGGATGCGACCGATGCGTGATGATCACCAAGGAGACCCCGACCGTTCCCCATGACCGCGCGGTGCTGCGCTGGGTCGCTCGCGACCTCGGCAACACCCTCGGGGTGTACGCCGCGGTCGAATCGCCCGGTCACGTCCGGGTCGGCGACGAGGCCCGCTGGCTCGACTGAGCCGGCCCGATCGCGGAAACCGGTGTAGCTGACCTTCCGTGTTCCACCGGGCAGCGGACCGTACGGCCGATGCCTATGCTCTGCGCCGTGCCCACCCCGAGGATCGTCACCGCCTTCGGCCTGCCGAAGCTCAGCCTCACCCGCCACTACCCGGACCTGCGCCCGCTGCGCCGGGCCGTCGTCCGCCGGGACTGGCCCGCCGTGGTCGACTTCTTCGCCCGACTGCCCGCCGAGCACGACCCGTCGGTCGCCACCAACCTGGTGGCGGACCTGAAGGGCGTCGAGGCACTCCTCGAACCGGCTGTCCACGGCCCGCTGGCGCCGGAGCTCGCCGGAACGCTGCTCGGCGCGCGCTGGGTCACGATGGGCTGGGAGGCCCGCGGCGCCCGGCCGGCGAAGTTCACCAGCGCCGAGCAGTTCGAGCAGTTCCACGCCTACCTCGGCCGCGCGGACGAGTTACTCGATCAGGTCACCGCCGGCGAACCGGGCAACGTCTCGGCGTGGACCACCCGGGTCCGCATCGCCCGGGGGCTGAGCGTGGGGTTGGCCGAGGCACGACGGCGCTACGAGCAGGCCGCCCGGTCCCGGCCGCACCCGTTCAGCGCCCAGCTCGCGCTCGCGCAGCAGCTCTGTCCGAAGTGGGGCGGCTCCTTCGCGCAGCTGCACGCGTTCGCCGCCGAGTGCGCGTCGCAGTCGCCGCCGGGCTCGCTGAGCGCTGCGGTGGTCGCCGAGGCGCACATCGAGCAGGCGCGCGCCGAGAAGTCGGTGACCGGCTGGATGCGCCAGCCCTGGGTCCGGGCCGAGCTGAGCCGGGCCGTCGAGCGCTCGGTGGAGCATCCGGCCTACCTACCGGTGCACGGCTGGGTGATGGCGCACAGCCGCTTCGCGTACGCCTGGACCCTGGCCGGTGACCGTCGCCGTGCGGCCCGGCACTTCGCGGCGCTGCGCAACAACCTCACCGACTACCCGTGGAAGTACTGGCTGGGCTCGGGCCGGAGCACGTACAAGGTGCGGCAGCTGGCGGCGTTCGCGAAGTCGGTCGGCCGGGGCGGCGAGCCGGCGAGCGACGACGACCTGGCCTCGACCCCGATCCTGCGGTGACCGCGACGCTCGGCCGGGTCCACGGGGCCGGAATGCCGTGGTCACGGTCGGCGGACGCGTTCGTAGCCGGCCAGCACGCCAGCGCGACGGCGAGCAGCGCCGGGCGGCCGTCGCGGGCAGCGGCCGTCAGTCCTGCCGCTCGGTGCGCTCGATCTCGCCGAACGCGGCGGCCAGGTAACCGTCGAGCGGGCGGCCGGTGACCGCCAGCAGGTCGGCGACGAGCAGCGGCGCGTGCCGGGCGACCGCCGCCGGGTCGGGCGGGGTGTCGTCGTCGCCCGGGTCGTACACGCCGAGGGCACCGGCGAGCAGCACCAGCACCACGTGCGGATCGACCTCCGGCCGCCAGGCGGCGGCCGACCGGACGCAGCGCTCCAGCACCTGCCGGACGTCGTCGCCGGCCAGCCCCTCCGGGTGGGTCTCCTCGAGCAGCAGCCGGACCACCGCGCCGAGCACGAGGCCGGACCGCTCGGCCCCCGCCAGCCGCCCGGCGGACGTCTCGTACACCTGCGGGTCGCGGACCTGCGCGGCGGCGACGGCCTCGGCGGCCGCGACGGCGATCTCACGGGCGGACGCGGGCAGGTGTCGCCAGGTCACGGTCACCGGACCAGCATGGCAGAGCGCACCGACACGGCCGACCGCCGAGGGCGGAGCCGTCAGCGGGCCGGCGTGGCCAACGTGGCGTTGGTCACGTGGCCGGACGGACGTCCGCGCGGGCCACGGTAAACGGCTCGCCACCTGTCGCACCCCGCGAACAGAATCGCGGACATGCTGCGTCGCGCCCTACCTCGCCGCCCGGAAGCCCGCCGGATCCTCGTCGGCACCCTGCTCTCGGCGATCGGGCGCGGCCTCACCCTGCCGTTCCTGTTCATCTACCTGACCGACGTGCGGGGGCTCACCGACGCCCGAGCCGGTCTGGTCATCGGCTGGTACGGCGCGGTCACCCTGGCGCTGTCGCCGATCGGCGGCACGTTGATCGACCGGTTCGGCGCCCGCCGGGTGGTGCTGCCCTGCCTGGTGGTCGAGGCGGTGGGCACCGGCTCGCTGGCGCTGGTCGACTCGACCGCCTCGGCCTTCCTGGTGATGACGGTGATCGCCATCGGCAGCTCCGCGATCTGGTCCGGGCAGAACACCATCCTCGCCTCGCTCACCGACGACGGCGAGCGGCAGCGGGTCTTCGGGCTCAACTTCGCCCTGCTCAACCTCGGTATCGGCATGGGCGGCCTGACCTCCGGCGCGATCGTCGACACCGGTCGCCCGGTCACCTTCCAGCTGATCTACCTGCTGGACGCGGTGACCTACCTGATGCCCGCGCTGATCCTGCTGACCCTGCCGGGCGTCGGGCACCGGCTCGCCGCGCGGACGGCCGGGGACAAGCCGTCGACCGGTGGCTACCTGACCGTGCTCCGCGACCGCCCGTTCCGCCGCCTGGTGATCTTCGGGCTGGTCCTCACCACCTGCGGGTACGCCCAGATCGAGGTCGGCTTCGCCGCGTACGCCGTCCGGGTGGTCGAGGTGAGCCCCCGGGTGGTGGCGTGGGCGCTGGCCGGCAACACGGTGATGATCGTGCTCGCCCAACTCGTGATGCTCCGCCGGCTGGAGGGGCGCAGCCGCACCGGCGCGCTGGCCGTGGTCGGCGCGGTCTTCGCGACCGCCTGGCTGGTCCTCGGCGCCGCCGGGGTCGTCGGTACGGGCAACGCGCTGCTCGCGGCGCTCGGCGTGGTGGCCTGTTCGGCGATCTTCGGCTTCGGCGAGACCATGCTCTCGCCGGTGATGCCTGCGTTGACCAACGCGCTGGCCACCGACGAGCTGCGCGGCCGCTACAACGCGATGAGCTCAATGATCTTCGGCATCAGCGGGGTGATCGGCCCGGTGACCGCCGGTCCGTTGATCGGCGCGGCCGACGGCCGGATCTGGGTCGCCACCGTTGTCGGCGGCTGCCTGGTCGCCTCGCTGGTCGCGCTCTCCCTGCGGCGGCTGCTCACGCCGGGCCAGGACGGCCGCCTGCCGGCCGTCCCGTCCACGCCCGAGCCGGCGCCCGCCCCCGCCTGACCCCACCCGGCCACCCGGCCGGTCACCCAGTCACCCGGTCACCCGGTCACCCGGTCACCCGGTCACCCGGTCACCCGGTCACCCGGTCACCCGGTCACCCGGTCATGATCGCGCTCGATCCTTGATGTAGTGGCCTCGCGGAGGCGAGGAGACCACTACATCCAGGATCGAGCGCGATCTTGCGCCGACCGTCGCGACCGGACGCGGAGCGTGCGGCGTGCGGCGGGACGCGCCAGCGGCGCGGGCGGCGCGGCGGCGCGGGCAGCGCGGCGGCGCGGCGGCGCGGCTGCGGTAATGCGTCGGGCCCCGGAGCGCGCTGCTCCGGGGCCCGAACTGCGTGGGGCGCTGCCGTCAGGCGGCGGCGACCTCGGCGGTGGTGCGGATACGGTCCAGCGCCGGGGCCGAGACCGGGGACTCCGCGGTCAGATAGGCCACGAAGGCGTCCAGGTCGATCATGCCGGTGACCAGGTTCTTGCCGCCGGTGAGGACGCTGAACCCGTCACCGCCGCCGGCCAGGAAGTTGTTCACCGTGACCCGGTAGGTGGCGGCGCTGTCGACGGCCACCCCGCCGAAGCTGAGGCTGCCCCGGACCACCCGGGTGCCGGCGCACGGGTCCGCCGCGGTGGCCGTGGCGCCGTTCAGGTCGACGACGTAGCGCACGGTCGACGACGGGTAGAGGATGCGGCCGGTGACGAACTGCTGCTCCATCAGGCAGTACAGCTGCGCGCCGGTGAGGTCGAGGGTCACCAGGTTGTTGGCGAACGGCTGCACCGTGAACGCCTCCTCGTAGGTGACCGGGCCGGCGTCCAGGTCGGCGCGGACGCCGCCCGGGTTCATGAACGCGGCGACCGCGCCCTGCTCGTCGTCGGTGGCGGCGAGCTGCGCGTCGGCGATCAGGTTCCCCAGCGGGGACTCACCGCAGCTGGCGGGGACCTGCGAGCTGCACGTGGCGAGCAGGTTCTCCTGGGTCTTGGTGATCGCCGTGCTGGTCTGACCGACCACGCGGCCGGCCACCGGGCCGAGGACCGTCTTGTAGCGGCCGATCAGGTCCGTCTGCGCCGGGTCCTTGGCGACGTCCCGGGTGACCACCACGTTCTCGGCGGTCGCGGTGATCACGTCGCCGGTCTGCGGGTCGATCTTCAGGTCGATGTCGGTGACCAGGCGGCCGAACGAGCTGGCGCTGGTGACCAGCTTGTTGTTGATGTTGCAGTTGTACGCCTGGTGGGTGTGCCCGCTGACCACGACGTCGATCGACGGGTCCATCCGGTTGGTGATGTCGACGATCGGCCCGGTCATCCCGACGCAGTCGTTGATGCCGCCGGTGGCGGCCTGGCTGCCCCCCTCGTGCAGCAGCACGACGATGGTCTCGACGCCCCGGGCGCGCAGCTCGGCGGCGTACCGGTTGGCGGTGTCCGCCTCGTCGGAGAAGGTCAGGCCGGCGACGCCCTGCTGGCTGACGATCTGCGGGGTGCCCTCCAGCGTCATGCCGATGAAGCCGATCCGCACGCCGTCCACCTTGTGGATGGCGTACGGGGCGAGCAGCGGCTCCCCGGTGGCGGTCTTGAAGGCGTTCGCCGAGAGGTACTGGAAGCCGGCGCCCTCGTACGGGGTGCCGTCGGCGCAGCCGTCGACCGGGTGGCAGCCGCCGTTCTGGATGCGCAGCAGCTCGTCGGCGCCCTCGTCGAACTCGTGGTTGCCGACGCTGGCGTAGTCGAGCCCGGCCAGCGACAGCGCCTCAATCGTCGGCTCGTCGTGGAACGCCGCGGAGAGCAGCGGGGACGCGCCGATCAGGTCGCCGGCGGCGACCGTGATGGTGTTCTTCTTCTTGACCGTCTCGCGCAGCTCGGCGAGGTGGGTGGCGAGGTACTCGACGCCGCCCGCGGGCTGCCCGGCGATGGAGCCGCTGGAGCCGCTCGGCGGTTCGAGGTTGCCGTGGAAGTCGTTCAGGGCGAGCAGGGTGACGTCGACCGGCTTCGGTCTGGCGTCCGCCTGTTCGGGGCCGGTGGCGACCGCGCCGAAGGCGGTCACGGCGAGCGCGGTCAGGCCGATGGCGGCCCGACGCATCCCGGGGATGGACATGGAACTCCTCATGGGATTTCCGGCGCGGCGGGCGCCCGGTCGGTGGTTCGCGCCGGGCTCCGGCCCCGCCGTCGGCAGGGTTCGATCGCGGGTGGCAGCGGTGGGGGCCGCCGCCCCGCCGGGGACAGCCTCTCATCCGCGCCGCGAACGGTCGACCTGGACAGCACAGCAGAGCTGGGAACATCGCCGGTGACCGGGACCGGGCGAAGGGACGATTCCGACATGGCCGGCAGGTGACGACCGACCGTCCCCCGTTGTCGGTGGGTTGGTCTAGAAAGGAGAAACCAGACGGCGTACGAGCAGAGGGATGATCGGATGAGCGGGAGCAGCCCGGCGGTGGAAACGGTGCGGTCGGCCGACGGCACCCCGATTGCGTACGAACGGTCCGGCGACGGTCCACCGATCATCCTGACCGGCGGCGCCTTCAACGACCGGTCGACCACCCGCGCGCTGGCCGAGGCGCTGGCGTCCTCCGGTTTCACCGCCGTCAGCTACGACCGGCGCGGCCGCGGCGCGAGTGGCGACACCCCGCCCTACGAGGTGCGCCGGGAGATCGAGGACGTCGCGGCACTGATCGAGGCGGCCGGCGGCAAGGCTCACCTCTACGGGCTCTCCTCGGGCGCCATCCTCGCCGCGTACGCCACGTCGCACGGGCTGCCGGTGACCGGGCTGGTCATGTTCGAGCCGCCGTTCCAGATCGGGCCGCACGCCGGCTCCCGGCCGGACATCTCGGCCCGCACGGCCGAGCTGATCGCGGCCGGTGACCGCGCCGGGGCGGTCGAGCACTTCCTGGTCACCGCCGTCGGGGTGCCCGCCGAGGCGGTGGCCGGGATGCGCGCCGAGCCGATGTGGCCGTTCCTGGAGTCGATGGCGCACACCCTCCCGTACGACACGCTGATCAGCGGCGACGGCACCCTCCCGGTCGACCGGCTGGCCGGCATCGGTGTCCCGACGCTGCTGGTGGACAGCACGGCCAGTCCACAGTGGCTGCGCGACGGCGCCCGGGCCGCGGCGGAGGCGATCCCCGGTGCCCGGCACGTCAGCCTGCCGGGCGGCTTCCACGAGGTGCCGGCCGACACACTGGCCGCCGAGATGCGCCACTTCCTGCTCGGCTGACCAGAGCGGCGGGCAACCCGCCCGACGGCAGCGCGGGCAGCGGGGGCGTCCGCGGCTGGGCCTGAGCGTCCGGCGCCCACCGCCACCGGCCCGGCCGGTGGGGCGACGTGCCCGGCCGCCGCTGCCCGCCGGGCGCCCATCCCGCCACCGGGCCCGGCCGGTGGGCGACGTGCCCGGCCGCCGCTGCGCGCCGGTGGGAGCTCCGAAACGACCGGGGCGTCCGCGGCGGGAAGCTGGTCGTCCGCCGCCGGAGCGTCAGAAGGTGCAGGTAAGGCCGGCGGCGTGGCTGACCTGGACGGTGTGCGTCACGCAGCCGCCACCGGTCACCAGGTGCAGCAGGAAGCTGGTCGGCTCGGCGACCCAGCCGATCGGCTCGTCCGGGCTCATGGTGAGTGAGGCCTGCCGCCAGGTGCTGGGCGCGGTGGTCAACACGGTGCCGGCGAAGGCCGCCGTGACCGGCCGGTGCAGGTGGCCGGTGAGGACCCGGACCACGTGCCGGTGCCGGCCGATCACCTCGGCGAGTGCGTCACCGTCGGCGAGCCGGACGGCGTCGGCGGCGGGGAGCCCGACGTCGATCGGCGGGTGGTGCAGGCAGACCAGGGCGGGCGCCTCGGGCCGGCCGGCGAGCACCCCGTCCAGCCAGCCGAGCTGCTCCTCGCCCAGCCGCCCGCCGCCCGACCCGGGCACCAGCGAGTCCAGCACCACGATCGTGACGTCCGGGTGGTCGACGTGGTAGTAGGCGGAGAAGCCGCCGCCCAGCCAGGGCGTACCGCCGAAGGTGTCGAGCAGCGACTCCCGGTCGTCGTGGTTGCCGGCCACCAGGTGCACCGGCAGCGGGAACCGGCCGATCACCTCGCGCAACGTGACGTACTCGTCGGTGCGGCCGTGGTCGACGAGGTCACCGGTGATGACCACGCAGTCCGGCCGGGGGCGCAGCGCCAGCACCCGGCCGAGGGCGCGGTGCAGCCCGGCCGCGGGCTCGGCGCCGAGCACGCCGGCGGTCAGGTGCGGATCACTGAGCTGGGCGATGAGCATCCTGCCTCCACTCGACCGGTAACCCCCACGCTATCGCCGCGGCCCGCGCCGCGCGGGCGCCCCGGACCCACAGCCCGCGTCCACAGCCTGTGGATAGCACATGTGTACGAAGCTGTCGGCCCAGCTCGGGCGAGGGCGGACCGATCCCGCGCTGAGTACCCTTGATCGCGCCTCCCGGCCCCGGGCCAAGCACCCCTACCTGGAACGACGTGCGAATGGATCACGAGCGAGTCATCCGTGACGTCACGGTCCGCCTCCCCATGGCGTCGACCGCCGTCGAGGCGTGCCAGTGGACCGTCACCGCGCTCGCCCGCTACGCGCCGGCCACCATCTCGGTGCTGCTCCAGGTGCACGACCGGCTCCGCTGCGTGGCGGCGACCGGCTCCTGGCAGGTCTTCTCGACCGTCCCGCCGCGGACCGGGATCGTCGGCCGGGTCTACGACTCCGGCGTGACCGCCGCCGTCCCGGACGTCACCGCGGACCCCGACTACCTCCCGGTACGCCCCGACGTCACCGCCGAGGTGTGCGTACCGGTGCTGGACCCGGCGGGCCGGCCGATCGGCGTGCTCGACCTGCAGTGGACCGGCCCGGTGGACCTCACCCCGTGGCGGGAGACCGCCGAGCGGCTGGCCGCCCGGCTCGGCGCCCGGATCGTGGCGCTCGGCGGGCCGCCGGCGGAGAGCCGCAGCGAGAAGCTGCTCCGGCACGCCGCCGCGCTGACCTCGGCGCCGACCGAGTGGGACGTGCTGGCCGCCGCGGTCACCGCGGCCCGCGACGTGTCCACGCTCCCCGCCGCCGTGCTGCTGCTGGCCGGCCCTGCCGGGCCCCGGCTCGACCCGCCGACCGGCACCCCGGGCGAGCTGGAGACGCGGATCCGGGCCGAACTCGCCGAGGCCGGGCCGGCGGCGCTGGGTCGGGTGATCAGCCGCGCCCACCGTTACGGGGCCGGCTACACCCTCGGCGAGCCGGGGCACCCGCCGGTCGCCGACCACGAACCACTGGTCCGGGCGGGCGTGCGCACCCTGATCGTGGTACCGGTCGGCCCGCCCGGCGAGGGCGGCGCACTGCTGGTCGCCGACGAGCGGCTGCTCCGCCCCGACCCGACCACGGTGAACCTGGTGGAGCTTCTCGCCGGACAGGCGTGGAGCTGCCTGGACCGGCTGCGCACCCTGGCCCGACTGCGCGAGCAGGCCAGCTCGGACCCGCTGACCGGGCTGCGGCACACCGGGCCGTTCGGCCAGCGGATCGCGTCGGCGACCCCGGGGCGTACCGCCCTGCTCGCCATCGACGTGGACGGCTTCAAGACGGTCAACGACACGTACGGGCACCAGGCGGGCGACCGGGTGCTGGTCAGTCTGGCCCGGGCGCTGGAGGGGGCGTTGCGCCAGGGCGACGAACTCTACCGGATCGGCGGCGACGAGTTCGTCGCGGTGATCGAGGTGAACCGGCCCGAGGAGGCGGTCCGGATCGCCGAGCGGCTGACCGAGGCGGCCCGGCGTACCGGCCGGACGATCAGCGTCGGCGTCGCCCTGTCCCGCCCCGGCGAGTCGCCGGAACTCACCCTCCGCCGCGCCGATCAGGCCCTCTACGCCGTCAAACGGCACGGCCGCGACGGCGTCCACCTCGCCGCCGCCTGACCCACACCCCACCCCGGCGATCTTGCGGCTGCGCCTTCGATATGCACCCTTCGCCCCTTCCGCCCGAGCGGAAAGTGCAAGATCGCGGGCAGGAAGAGGGGGGCTCGGGGGGGTAGCAGGCGCGCCCGGGCGCGGCCAGGTTCGCGGTGAGGTCAGCGGGTGAGTTCGGTGGCGAGGAGTTCGGCGATCTGGGCGGTGTTCAGGGCGGCGCCCTTGCGGAGGTTGTCGCCGGTGACGAAGAAGTCCAGGGCGCGGGGGTCGTCGACGGCGCGGCGGATCCGGCCGACCCAGGACGGGTCGGTGCCCACCGCGTCGATCGGCATCGGGAACTCCCCCGCGGCCGGGTCGTCGACCAGGATCACCCCGGGCGCGTTGCGCAGCACCTCGCGGGCGCCCTCGGCGTCGACCTCGGTGGCGAAGACCGCGTGCACCGCCACCGAGTGGCCGGTGACCACCGGCACCCGGACGCAGGTGGCGGAGACCTTCAGGTCGGGCAGCCCGAGGATCTTACGCGACTCGTTGCGCAGCTTCAGCTCCTCGGACGACCAGCCGGCGTCGGCCGGCGAGCCCGCCCAGGGCACCACGTTCAGCGCCAGCGGCGCCGGGAACGGGCCGAGCTCGTCGCCGACCGCCTGGCGGACGTCGCCGGGGCGGGAGCCGAGCCCCCGGTCGCCGGCGATCTTGCCGAGCTGGGCGTGCAGCGTGTCCACGCCGGCCTGACCGGCGCCGGAGACCGCCTGGTACGAGGCGAGCACCAGCTCGCGCAGGCCGTATTCGCGGTGCAGCGGAGCGACCGCGACGATCATCGTGAGAGTGGTGCAGTTGGCGTTGGCGATGATCCCCTTGGGCCGGTTGCGCACCTGCTCCGGGTTGATCTCGGGCACCACCAGCGGGACGTCGCGGTCCATCCGGAAGGCACCGGAGTTGTCCACGGCGACCGCGCCGCGGCTCACCGCGATCGGGGCCCACCGCGCCGAGACGTCGTCCGGCACGTCGAACATCGCCACGTCGACCCCGTCGAACGCCTCCGGGGTGACCGCCTGGACGGTGAGGTCCTCGCCGCGGCAGCGGACGACCTTGCCGGCGGAACGTTCGCTGGCGAGCAGCCGGATCTCGCCCCAGACGTTCTTGCGCCCGGTGAGCAGTTCGCACATCACCGTGCCGACGGCCCCGGTCGCGCCGACCACGGCGAGGGTGGGCAGCCGCGCCACGGGCGCTACCGTCCCGTCCCCGCGTAGACGACGGCCTCGGTGTCGCCGCCGAGCTCGAAGGCGTCGTGGATGGCACGCACCGCGGCGTCGAGGTCGGTGTCGCGGCAGACCACGGAGACCCGGATCTCCGAGGTGGAGATCATCTCGATGTTCACGCCGGCCTGGCCGAGGGCGGCGAAGAAACCGGCCGCCACACCCGGGTGCGAGCGCATCCCGGCGCCGATCAGCGACACCTTGCCCACGTGGTCGTCGTAGAGCAGGCCCTTGAACTTGACCGATTCCTGGATCTTGCTGAGCGCGGCCATCGCGGTCGGGCCGTCGGTCTTGGGCAGGGTGAAGGAGATGTCGGTGCGCCCGGTGCCCTCGGTGGAGACGTTCTGCACGATCATGTCGATGTTGATCTCGGCGCCGGCCACCGTGTCGAAGATCCGCGCGGCGGCGCCCGGCTCGTCCGGCACCCCGACGATCGTGATCTTGGCCTCGCTGCGGTCGTGGGCGACCCCGGTGATCAGTGCTTGCTCCACAGGAAGGTCCTCCATCGATCCGGTGACCATGGTGCCGGTGTTGGTCGAGTATGACGAACGGACGTGGATCGGCAAGCCCGCCCGGCGGGCGTACTCCACGCTACGCAGGTGCAGCACCTTGGCGCCGCAGGCGGCCAGCTCGAGCATCTCCTCGTAGGTGATCCGCCTGATGTGCCGGGCGTTGGGGACGATCCGCGGGTCGGCGCTGAACACGCCGTCGACGTCGGTGTAGATCTCGCAGACGTCCGCGTTCAGCGCGGCGGCGAGCGCCACGGCGGTGGTGTCCGAGCCGCCCCGGCCGAGGGTGGTGACGTCCTTGGTGTCCTGCGAGACGCCCTGGAAACCGGCGACGATGACCACCGCGCCCTCGTCGATCGCGCCCTTGAGCCGGCCGGGGGTGACGTCGATGATGCGGGCCCGGCCGTGCACCGAGGTGGTGATCACCCCGGCCTGCGAACCGGTGAACGAGCGGGCCTCGTAGCCCAGGTTGTGGATCGCCATGGCGAGCAGCGCCATCGAGATGCGCTCCCCCGCGGTGAGCAGCATGTCCAGCTCGCGGCCCGGCGGCAGCGGGCTGACCTGGTTGGCCAGGTCGAGCAGCTCGTCGGTGGTGTCCCCCATGGCGGAGACCACCACCACCACGTCGTCGCCGGCCTTGCGGGCGGCGACGATGCGCTCGGCCACCCGCTTGATCCGCTCGGCGTTGGCGACGGAGGACCCGCCGTACTTCTGCACCACGAGTGCCACGACGGTGCGCTCCCTCCCAGTGACCCTGAGCGTGCCGACGCCGCCGGCACCGGGGCCGGCGGCGCGTGTCAAACGCCCTCAGCCTATCGGGCGGCTCGCGCCGCCGGGTCGGGTGATCCCACGATCCGGCCGACCCGGCCCCCGCGGCGTGGCGCGCGACACGCCGGGCCGGGCACCGACGCACGGGTCACCGCGCGTCGGCCGGGCAGCCGAGAATGACCGGGTGCACGCTCAACTCTGTCCCGCCAGACGCCTGGCCGGCCCGCTCGCGCTGGCCCTGCCGGCCGCCCTCGCCGCCTGCACCGCCGACCCGCCCGCGACGCCGCCGCCCACCCCGTCCACCGCGCCCGCCCCCGCCGGCCTGGACGCGGCCCGGGACGAGTTGGCCGCGCTGGCCGCGG
This sequence comes from Micromonospora sp. R311, assembly GCF_056780015.1. Taxonomy (NCBI): domain Bacteria; kingdom Bacillati; phylum Actinomycetota; class Actinomycetes; order Micromonosporales; family Micromonosporaceae; genus Micromonospora; species Micromonospora sp. R311. The sequence goes on along the minus strand of NZ_JBSWCE010000008.1, from coordinate 67,707 downwards.
CGGCGCAGGACCGGCACCTGGTCGCCAGCTACACCCTGCGCGCGCCGGACGCCCCGGACCGGACGATCGTGGTGACCAGCGCGAACGACGGCACCTGGCGGGTGGACGTGCCGGGCGGGGCGCTCGGTGGCAGCGCCGACGTCTCACTGGCCGCCACGGCCGACGGGCTCTTCCAGTGCGCGCTGCCCTCGGCCACCCGGCCCGAGCCGCCGGGCTGCGTACGCCTCGGCGACCCGGACGACGGGCTGCCCCGCCGGCTGGACCCGCGGGTGCAGCACCCGTTCACCGACTGGCTGGACGTGCTCACCGACCGGCGCGCCCCGCTGGCCGTCTCCCCGGCGGCCCCGCCGGCCGGCGCCACCGGCACCTGCTACGCGGTGGAGACCACCTCGGCCTCGATCAACCCGCCGCTCGACGTCGGCATCTACTGCTACGACGCCGACGGCACGCCCACCGCGGTCCGGACGGCGTCCGGGACGCTGACCCTGGCCGGTACGCCCGCCCCGGCGCCGGCCACCGTGCAGCTCGCCGGGCCGGTGGTGGAGGGCGAGCCGCTCGGCACCGCCTCCCCGCCGCCACCCGACCCGTCCGAGAGTCCGAGCGCGGGAACGTTCTGACCGTCGTTCCGTTACGGGTGCGATTGCCCACATTCGCCCCCCCCATGCCCGGAGGGCGAAACGCCCATAGGGGACGCTCTACCCATGGCCGACCTGACCCCGCTGCTCGCGATCCGTTGGAGTCCCCGCTCGTTCGATCCGGCCGCGGAGTTGACCCCGGCCGAGGCGTCCTCGCTGCTGGAGGCAGCCCGGTGGGCGCCGTCGGTGGGCAACCGCCAGCCCTGGCGGTTCGTCCTCGGACACCGCGACGACGAGACGTTCAAGCGGATCCTGGTCAACCTGCCCGCGCGGGACCAGCGCTGGGCGGGTCGCGCGTCGGCGCTGCTGCTCGCCGCGCACCTGGCCGAGCCGACCGGGCACGCCGTGCACGAGCCGACCGAGCACGCCGCGTACGACCTGGGGCAGGCCGTCGCGCACCTCACCGTGCAGGCCACCGCGCTCGGCCTGCACGTCCGTCAGGTGCTCGACCTGGACCGGGCCGGCCTGGCCGCCGACCTCGACCTGCCGCCCGACGTCCGCCCGTACGCGGCGGCGGCCGTCGGTCAGCTGGGTGACCCGCTGAGCCTCCCCGCCGACCTGCTGCCCGAGGAGACCACGCTGCGACGCCGCCGCCCCCTCGCCGACCTGCTGCTGCACTGAGCCGGCGTTGGCGGGTGCGACGTCGATCTCATAGTCCGGACCTTCCTTCCCACCCCACCACTCATCACGTAGGGTCACCCTGTCATGTGGCGGGCGTACCTCCTCCTTGGTCGCCGCGACGAGGCCTGAAGGCCGGCACCTCGTCGCGGAGTAGAACCGCGCCGTCCAGCACATCCGAACTTCCCATCGGCACCGCCCGGGCACCGTCGCCCGGCACCTCGCCGACACCTTCCGATTGCTGACGCCACATGTACGCCAGGGAGCACTCCTGATGGCTCAACCTGTCACCGACGCTGAGACCGATCCGATCGCCCGGCAGCGCCCCAGCCGGATGCCGTACCACCGTTACCAGCCCTACCACCAGCAGTTCCGGATCGACCTGCCGGACCGGCGCTGGCCGACCCGGCACGTCGAGGCCGCGCCGCGCTGGTGTGCCGTCGACCTGCGGGACGGCAACCAGGCCCTGATCGACCCGATGTCGCCCGAGCGCAAGCGCCGGATGTTCCAGCTCCTCGTGCAGATGGGCTACAAGGAGATCGAGGTCGGTTTCCCCTCGGCCAGCCAGACCGACTACGACTTCGTCCGGCAGCTGATCGAGCAGGACCTGATCCCCGAGGACGTCACCATCCAGGTGCTCACCCAGTGCCGGGAGCACCTGATCGAACGCACCTTCGAGTCCCTGCGCGGCGCGCGCCGGGCGATCGTGCACTTCTACAACTCGACCTCGACGCTCCAGCGCCGGGTGGTCTTCGGGCTGGACCGGGACGGCATCACCGACATCGCCACCTCCGGCGCCCGGCTCTGCCAGAAGTACGCCGAGATCCACACCCCGGACACCGACATCCACTACGAGTACTCGCCGGAGTCCTACACCGGCACCGAGCTGGAGTACGCGCTGGAGGTCTGCGCGAAGGTCATCGAGGTGGTCGACCCCACCCCGGACCGCAAGCTGATCGTCAACCTGCCGGCCACCGTCGAGATGGCGATGCCGAACATCTACGCCGACTCGATCGAGTGGATGAACCGGCACCTGCCCCGGCGGGACAGCCTGGTGCTGAGCCTGCACCCGCACAACGACCGGGGCACCGGGGTGGCCGCCGCCGAGCTGGGGCTGCTCGCCGGCGCCGACCGGATCGAGGGCTGCCTGTTCGGCAACGGCGAGCGCACCGGCAACGTCGACCTGGTCACCCTGGGGCTGAACCTGTTCTCCCAGGGCATCGACCCGATGATCGACTTCTCCGACATCGACGAGGTCAAGCGGGCCGTCGAGTACTGCAACCAGCTGCCGGTGCACGAGCGGCACCCGTACGCGGGCGACCTGGTCTACACCGCCTTCTCCGGCTCCCACCAGGACGCGATCAAGAAGGGCTTCGACGCGCTCGCCACGGACGCCGCGGCGGCCGGGGTGCCCGTCGACGAGCACCGGTGGGCGGTGCCCTACCTGCCGATCGACCCGAAGGACCTGGGCCGCACCTACGAGGCGGTCATCCGGGTCAACTCGCAGTCCGGCAAGGGCGGCGTCGCGTACATCATGAAGACCGAGCACCAGCTCGACCTGCCGCGCCGGCTCCAGATCGAGTTCTCCGGCGTGGTCCAGCAGGTCACCGACCACTCCGGCGGCGAGGTCGACCCGGGCACCATGTGGGAGATCTTCGCCGGGCACTACCTTCTGGACCACCAGCGCGACCCGGCGGTCATCCTGGCCGGCTACGCCATCGGCACCGCCGAGGGCAAGGTCGAGATCGAGGCCCAGGTGGGGCTCGGCGGGCAGCAGCGGTCGCTGACCGCGGTCGGCAACGGTCCCATCGACGCGTACGTCAACGCGCTCCAGTCGGTGGACGTGGCGGTACGGGTGCTCGACTACCACGAGCACGCGCTCTCCTCGGGTGAGGACGCGCAGGCCGCGGCGTACGTCGAGTGCGAGGTGGACGGGCGGACGGTGTGGGGCGTCGGCACCGACGCCAACATCGTCACCGCCTCGATCAAGGCCGTCACCAGCGCCGTCAACCGCGCCCGCGGCTGAACCCGCGGCGGGTCCCCGGTCCACCGGGGGCCCGCCCGGCTCAGCCCGGTCGGGCGTCCGGGGCGCCTTCCCCGGCCCGCCGCTCCGGCGGGGTGGCGACCGGCAGGGTGTGGCAGGGCTGGGCCGGCGGCGCCTTCCGGGGCGGCCGGTGGACGAGCAGGCCGGCCAGGAGCGCGCCGGCCAGCAGCAGCCCGGCGCACCAGAGCAGCGCGTCGCGGTACGCGCCGGTCAACTCGGCGCGCTGCTCGTAGCCGCTGCCGGAGAGCCCGACCAGCAGCGGCAGCGTGGCGACCGCGAGCAGCCCGCCAGCGCGGGCGGCGGCGTTGTTGAAGCCGCTGGCCACCCCGGCGAACCGGTCCGCCACGGCGGCCAGCACCGACGCGGTCAGCGGCGCCACCACCAGGGTCAGCCCCACCCCGAACAGGGCCACCCCGGGCAGCACGTCCCGCCAGTACGACGCGCCCGGATCCACCCCGTGCAGCAGCAGCAGACCGGCGGCGGCGATCACCGGCCCGACCAGCAGCGGCAGCCGCGGGCCGATCCGCGCCGACAGCGCACCCGCCCGGGCGCTGCCCGCCAGCAGCAGCACGGTCATCGGCACCAGCGCGATGCCGGTGCGGAAGGCCGACCAGTCGAGCACGTTCTGCAGGAACATGGCGAAGAAGAAGGTGAAACCGCCGAGCGCGGCGTAGACCACCACGGTGAAGACGTTCAGCACCGAGAAGAGCCGGCTGCCGAACAGCCCGGTGGGCAGCATGGCGGTGTCCCCGCGCCGCCGCTCGACCAGCACGAAGGCCACCGCGCCGGCCACCCCGAGCAACGCCGCGACCAGCACCGGCAGCGAGTCCGGGCCGCGCGCCGGGGCGTCGATCAGGGCGTACGTGACGCCGGCCAGGGCGAGCGCGCCGAGCGAGGCGCCCAGCACGTCGAAGTGCCGGTGCCGTCGGCCCGGCCCCCGGGTGCGGGAGACGTCCTCGTCCCGGCTCTCCGGCACCCAGCGCAGTGCGGCCAGCACCACCAGCACGGCCAGCGGCGCGTTGAGGAAGAAGATCCACCGCCAGGAGAGCATGTCGATCAGCCAGCCACCGACGAGCGGGCCGAGCGCGGTCGAGACGCCGGAGAGCCCGGACCAGGCGCCGATCGCGCGGCCCCGCTCGTCCGGGTGGAAGTTGGCCTGGAGCACCGAGAGCGAGCCCGGGGTGAGCAGGGCGCCGCCCGCGCCCTGGAGGAACCGGGCCGCCACCAGCTCGGCCGTCTCCTGCGCCAGGCCGCACAGCACCGAGGCCACGGTGAACCAGACCACCCCGAGGAGGAAGACCCGCCGCCGCCCGAACCGGTCGCCGAGCGCCCCGCCGAGCAGCACGAACGCGGCGAGCGTCAGCAGGTAGCCGTTGACCGTCCACTGAAGACCGGCAACGGTGGCGTCGAGGTCGGTGCCGAGCCGGGGCAGCGCGACGTTGACCACCGTGCTGTCGAGGAAGACCATGCCGGAGCCGAGCACCGCCGCGAGCAGGGTGCCACGGCCGGCCGCGGTGCCGAGGCGGAGCGCGGGAGGGGTTGCGGTCATCCGACCAATCTGCCTCGCACCATTCTCCAGACGCCACGAAACGCCGAAACCTGGTCCGGGTACTGTGCGGGATCGCCGGAAGCCCGCAAGCTGGAGAGGTGTCGTCTGTGCGTACCAGATCAGGACCGCGCGCCGCGGTGACGGCCGCGCTCGCCGCGGCGCTGGCGCTCGGCGCGACCGGCTGCGTTCCGCTCGACGAGCCGACGCAGACTCCGTCGCCGACCACCGGGAGCGACCCGGTGCAGCTGCTGGGGCAGCTGACGGTGGCCGGTGCCAGCTCGATGAAGGGCTACAGCCGCAACCGCTTCCCGCACTGGCGGGACACCGGCACGAACTGCGACGTGCGGGACAACGTGCTCAAGCGGGACGGCGAGAACATCAAGCTCTCCGGTTGCAACGTGGTCGGCGGCCGGTGGGAGAGCGTCTACGACGGCCGGGCCCTGACCGACCCGTCCGACGTGGACATCGACCACATGGTGCCGCTGGCCAACGCCTGGCGGTCCGGGGCCGACGAGTGGGACGACGCGAAACGCGGCGACTTCGCCAACGACCTGGACCGGCCGCAGCTGATCGCGGTTTCCGCGACCTCCAACCGGGCAAAGGGTGACCAGGACCCGTCGCAGTGGAAGCCGGCGAACCGGTCGTACTGGTGCCAGTACGCCGCGAACTGGGTGACGGTCAAGCACCACTGGCGGCTCACGGTGACCAGCGCCGAGAAGGCCGCCCTGACGGACATGTTGGAGGGCTGCACATGGGCGAGCAACCCGTGACCGGGGACCGGGCGACCACGGCCGGGATGACCGCCGACGGCACCACCGCCGCGGCGGTGCCGGGGGCCGGGATGAGCGCGGACAGCCCGGACGCGCCGTCCGCCGCCGCGCCGGGGGCGGGCATGTCCGCCGACGCGGGCGGGACGGGCACCGGCCCGCAGCAGCGCACGGCCGACGTCGTGCCCGGCCCGGGCGGGGTGATGACCGACGAGGTCGGCGTGGTCACCGGCGAGCTGACCCTGCGCACCGAGTACGCCGACGGCCAGGTGACGCTGCGGGTGCAGTACAAGGACGCCGACGAGTGGTACGTGGTGACCGGCGGCCGGACGCCGCTGGCCGACCCGGCCGGCCTGGACGCCGTGCACGCGATCGCGGTCGCCCTGCTCAACCGCCCCGAGGGCTGACCGTTCCGGGCGCGCCGCGCCCGGGTACCGGAACACCGACGAGCGTGCCACCGCGGTGGCACGCTCGTCCGGTTCGAGCGGGGCGGGTCAGACGTACGAGCCGGGCTCGCTGGGGGCGGAGACCACGCCCGGCGCCTCGCCCTCGTCCTCGGGACGGACGATCTGGACCTCCACCTTGTGCGGACGCAGTTGCCCGCTGGCGATCTGCTCGGCCCAGTGGCAGGCCACCCGGCTGCCACCGATCTCGCGCAGCGCCGGGCGCTGGTCGGCGCAGCGGGTCGGCTGCGCCCACGGGCACCGGGTGTGGAACCGGCAGCCCGACGGCGGGTTGGCCGGCGAGGGCAGGTCGCCGGCGAGCAGGATCCGCTCCCGCCGGTCCTCCACGTCCGGGTCCGGCACCGGCACCGCCGACATCAGCGCCCGGGTGTACGGGTGCAGCGGCTCGGTGTAGAGCCGCTCGCTCGGCGCCTCCTCGACCAGCGCGCCCAGGTACATCACGCCGACGGTGTCGGAGATGTGCCGCACCACCGCCAGGTCGTGCGCGATCACCAGGTAGGTCAGCCCGAGGTTGTCCTGGAGTTCGTCGAGGAGGTTCACCACCTGCGCCTGGATCGAGACGTCGAGCGCGGAGACCGGCTCGTCGGCGACGATCAGCTCGGGACCGAGCACCAGCGCCCGGGCGATGCCGATGCGCTGCCGCTGCCCGCCGGAGAACTCGTGCGGGTAGCGGGAGAGCGCCCAGCGGGGCAGCCCGACCTTGTCCAGCGTCTCGCCGATGATCTGCCGGCGCTCGTCCCGGTTGGCACCGATCCCGTGCGTCTGCAGGCCCTCGGTCAGGATCGACTCGACGTTCTGCCGCGGGTCCAGGCTCGACATCGGGTCCTGGAAGATCATCTGCATCCGGCGGCGCGTCGACCGCAGCTTGCCCGCCGGAAGCGTGGTCAGCTCGACCCCGTCGAAGACGACCTCGCCGCCGGTCGGCGGGGTGAGCTGGAGCAGCGCCCGGCCGAGCGTGGACTTGCCGCAGCCGGACTCGCCGACCAGGCCGTACGTCTTGCCCCGGGGGATCCGCAGGTCGACGCCGTCGACCGCCTTCACGTGGCCGATCGTCCGGTCGAAGAGCACCCCCCGCTTGATCGGGAAGTGCACCTTCAGGTCGCGTACCTCGACGAGGATGTCGTTGTCGGTCACGCTGTCTCCTCCTCGCGCGGGGCGGGACCGATGCCCGGCACCGTCGGCGGGTCGTTCGGGACGGCCTGCGCCGGCACCGAGCCGGGCTCGGCGGCGGTCGGAACCGCGCCCCGGACCTCCTCGGCCGGCGTCAGCCCCGGCACCGGCGCCGGGTTGACGCAGCGGTAGCTGCGGCCGTCGTGGGCGAGCACCAGCTCCGGGGGCTCGCCGACGCAGGCGTCGACCCGCCGGGCGCAGCGCGGCGCGAAGGCGCAGCCGTCCGGCCAGGGCAGCACGTCGCGGACCGAGCCGGGGATCGGGTTCAGCCGCTCGCCGCGCCCGGCGTCGAGCCGGGGCACCGAGCCGAGCAGCCCCACGGTGTACGGGTGCCGCGGCTCGCGGAACAGCGGACGGCGGCGGGCCGTCTCCACCACCCGGCCGGCGTAGAGCACGTTGATGGTGTCGCACATGCCGGCGACCACGCCCAGGTCGTGCGTGATCATCACGAGCGCGGTCCCGGAGTCGCGGACCAGCTCCTTGAGCAGCTCCAGGATCTGCGCCTGGATGGTCACGTCCAGCGCGGTGGTCGGCTCGTCGGCGATCAGCAGCCGGGGCTTGCAGGCCACCGCCATGGCGATCAGGGCCCGCTGCCGCATGCCGCCGGAGAGCTGGTGCGGGTATTCCTTGAGCCGCCGCTTCGGGTCGGGGATGCCGACCCGCTCCAGCAGCCCCGCCGCCTCCTTGGCCGCCGCCTCGCCCTTCATCCCCCGGTGCCGGGCGAGCACCTCGGTCACCTGCAACCCGATCGGCACGACCGGGTTCAGCGAGCTGAGCGGGTCCTGGAAGATCATCGCGATGTCCCGGCCGCGGATGTCCCGCCGGGACCGGTCGTCGAGCTGGAGCAGGTCGGTGCCGTCGAAGACCGCCTTGCCGCCGACCCGCAGGCCGGGCTGCTTGGGCAGCAGGCCCATGATGGCCAGCGAGGTGACGCTCTTGCCGCAGCCGGACTCGCCGACCAGGCCGACCACCTCGCCGGCGTCGACCGAGAAGGAGACCCCGTCGACGGCGTGCACGGCCCGCTGGCCGCGCCGGGCGAAGGTGACGGAGAGGTCGTCCACTTCGAGCAGAGACATGGTGACCTACTTCCGCAGCTTCGGGTCGAGGGCCTCGCGCATCGCCTCACCAAGCAGCGTGAAGCCGAGCGCCGTGACGATGATGCCGAGGGCCGGCAGGATGGCCAGCCGGGGCGCCGCGTCGAGGTAACGCTGGGCGTCGGCGAGCATGACGCCCCACTCCGGGATCGACGCGTCGTTGTTGCCGAGGCCGAGGAAGGAGAGCGCGGCGGCCTCGATGATCGCGGTGGCCAGGGTCAGCGTGGCCTGCACGATGACCGGGGCGAGCGAGTTGGGCACCACGTGGGTCAGGGCGATCTTCGGCTTCCGGACCCCGAGCGAGGTGGCGGCCAGCACGTAGTCGCTGTTCGCCTGGGAGATCATCGAACCGCGCAGCAGCCGGGCGAAGACCGGCACCGAGACCACACCGACGGCGATCATCACCGTCTCGAGCCCGGCCCCGAGGATGGCGGCGATGCTGATCGCCAGGAGCAGGCTCGGCATCGCCAGCAGCATGTCGACGAAGCGCATGAGCACGTTGTCGATGGCCCGGCCCCAGCGGCCGCCCAGGCCGGCGGACGCGCCCGCGATGCCGCCGATGAGCGAACCGATCGCGAGACCGATCAGCGTGGAGACCACGCCGACCAGCAACGTCTGCCGGGCGCCGACGATCATCCGGCTGAACTCGTCCCGGCCGATGTGGTCGACGCCGAACCAGTTCTCGGCCCGGGGCCCGGGGAAGTAGCCGATGTTGTCCCGGATCTCGCCCTTCCAGAGCTGGGCCTCCGGCGGATGCGGGACGAGGAACGGCCCGACGATGGCGATGAGGAGGAAGAGCGCCAGGATCACCGCGCCGACGATCGCCGCCGGATTGCGCCGCAGCCGGCGGAACGCCTCGCGCCAGAGGCTGACCCCCCGCTCGTCGTCCCGGGCGGCCAGCTCGGCGAGCCGGTCGATCTTCTCGCGCTTCTTGCCGCTGGTGATCGTCATCGGACCCTCACCCTCGGGTCGATCAGGCTGTAGGAGAGGTCGACCAGGAGGTTCACCAGCACGTACACCACCGCGATGATCAGGATGAAGCCCATCAGCACCGGGTAGTCCCGCTGGCTGATCGCGTCGTAGATGAAGGCTCCGATGCCGCTGAAGGCGAAGACCGTCTCGGTCAGCACCGCGCCGGAGAGCAGGCCGCCGGTGAGCAGGCCGATCGAGGTGACCACCGGCAGCATCGAGTTGCGCAGCACGTGCCGGCGCCGGACGACCCGCTCGGTGAGGCCCTTGGCCTCGGCGGTGCGGACGAAGTCCTCGTTGAGCACCTCGAGCACGCTGGCCCGGGTGATCCGGACGATGATCGCCAGCGGGATGCTGGCCAGCGCCACGGCGGGGAGCACCAGGTGCCAGAGCGCGTCGGCGGCGGCGTCCCACTCCCGGGTCATCAGCCCGTCGAGGACGAAGAAGTTGGTGATCCGGGTGGCCCCGAGGGTCGGGTCCTGCCGGCCACTGGACGGGAACCAGCCGAGGTTCTCCGCGAAGATCGCCTTCAGCACGTACGCCAGGAAGAAGACCGGGATGCAGATGCCGATCAGCGACCCGCCGACCGAGGCGTGGTCGAGGAACCGGCCGCGACGGCGGGCGGCCAGGTAGCCCAGCGGGATGCCCAGCCCGATCGCGATCACCATGGCGCTGATGGTCAGCTCGACGGTGCCGGGGAAGCGCTCGATGAACTCGGTGACCACCGCGCGCTTGGTGGAGGTCGAGGTGCCCAGGTCCAGGCGGATCAGCCGCCGGACGAACCGGCCGTACTGCACCAGGATCGGCTCGTCGAGGCCCATGTTGCGGCGGATCGCGGCGCGCATCTCGGGCGTCCCGCGCTCGCCGAGGATGGCGGTCTCGGGGCCGCCGGGCAGTCGACGGAGCCAGATGAAGAGCAGGAGGGAGAGCCCGAACAGCGTCGGTATCAGCTGGAGCAGGCGTCTGACGATGAACCGGAACACGGTGGCCTCGAAAGGGGTACGGAGGGTCGCGGGCGGACGCTGTCGAAACAGCGCCCGCCCGCGGTCCTTACGTCAGGTCAGGACTTGAACTCGGCGTTGGCGTACCGCTCGTCGGTGAGCGGGCTCGCCTTGACCCCGGTCACGTCCTTGCCGAACACGATCGCCGGCGGCGAGTGCGACACCGGGACACCCGGCAGGAAGTCCATGATGGCCTTGTTCAGGGCCTTGTACTTCTCGGTCCGGGCCGCCTGGTCGGCGGTGGTGTCGGCGTCCTTGAACTGGTCGAACAGGGCCTTGTTGGTGAAGCCCCACTCGTCCTTCGGCCGGTCGAAGAAGGTGCCGATGAAGTTGTAGCCGTCGCCGTAGTCACCGGTCCAGCCGAGGAAGTGCAGGTCGTGCTTGTTGCCGGAGGTGGTGGCGTTGAGGTAGTCCGGGCTCCACTTCAGCGGGATGGCCTGGACGTTGATGCCGACCGCCTTGAGGTCCGCCGAGAGCAGCTCGAAGATGTCCTTCGGGTTCGGCATGTACGGCCGGGTGACCTCGGTCGGGTAGTGGAACCGCAGGGTCAGGTTCGTCGCGCCGGCCTCGGCCAGCAGCTGCTTGGCCTTCTCCGGGTTGTAGTCGTACTTGGTGACGTCGCCGTTCCAGCCCTCGACGGTGTCCGGCATGAAGTTCTCGGCGACCTTGGCGCCCGGGGGCAGCTTCGAGTCGACCAGCGCCTGGCGGTTCAGCGCGTGCGCGATGGCCTGCCGGACCTTGATGTCGGCGAGCTTCGGGTTCCCCTTCTGGTTGATCGCCAGGTAGAGGATGTTGAACGCCGGGCGGGTCAGGACGTTGAAGCCCTCACCCTTCAGCGGCTCGACGTCGGCCGGGCCGACCAGGTCGTACCCCTGGATGTCGCCGGAGCGCAGCGCCTGCTTGCGCGCGTTCTCGTCGGAGATGGTCTTGAAGATCAGGGTCTTCAGCTTGGCCTTGGAGCCGGCGTAGTCGTCGTTCCGCTCCAGGGTCAGCGTCTTGTTGGCGACGTCCCAGGACTTGAACTTGAACGGACCGGTGCCGGTCGGGTGCTCCATCGCGTACGACGGGTACTTGATGTCCTCGGCGGTGCCGCTGACGTTGCTCGCGTCGTACTTCTCCAGCGCCGTCGGGCTGTGGATGGAGAACGACGGCAGCATCAGCGCGGCCGGGATCTTGCTGGAAACCCGGGTGAAGGCCAGGTCGACGGTGGTGGCGTCCTTGGCGGTGCAGGACTTGAAGAGGCTCGGCGGCAGGTCCGGGTCCTCGTTCTTGGCGAAGCCGCCCATGACGTCCTGCCAGTACGCGGTCACGTCCGGGCTCTGCATCAGGCCCTTGGCGTTGTACCAGCGGTCGAAGTTCTTGCAGACCGCCTCGGCGTTGAAGTCGGTGCCGTCGTGGAACTTCACCCCGGAGCGGAGCTTGAAGGTCCACGTCGTGCCGGCGGCGTCCGGAGTCCAGGACTCGGCGAGCCCGGGAGAGACCTTGGTGCCCCCCTCCTCGGGACGGACCAGCGTCTCGAAGACCTGACGCGCCACGCGCAGCGACTCGCCGTCGCTGGCCATGGTCGGGTCGAGCACCTTCGGGTCTCCGGCTACGCCGAAGACGAGGGTGTCCTTCTTGCTACCGCCGGAACTGTCATCGCGGTTGCTCTCGGCGCAGCCTGCTACCGCGAGGGCCGCGACCGCGACGGCCGCGATCGCGGCCTTCGGCCTGGATGCACGCATGGTGCTTCACCTCGTCCTTGGGGTTACGGACAACGTGGTGACAGGGGTCACCGATGGCGGTGACCTTAGCTGCCGTTGCGACCAGCGGGAAACTCTTGACGAAGCGGTTGGTACCGGATCGTGTCTTAACCGATGCGCCCCGCGCCGGAGAGCCCGTCGGGGCGCGGCCAAAGGGGCAGTTTGTCCCTGTTCAGCGATGCAGATTTGTTACATCGACCGTCGCCGCGGTTGACCACATGTCAGAACTCAAAGTGGACGTCCGGCCCCGTTCCCGGGCCCCGGAACGACGACGGCCGGCACCGGACACGGCGCCGGCCGTCGCTCGGCCCCGGGTGGCCTCAGACCGCCCGGCGGCCCTCGAACGCGCGGCCCAGGGTGATCTCGTCGGCGTACTCCAGGTCGCCGCCGACCGGCAGGCCGCTGGCGAGCCGGGTCACCGCGATGCCCATCGGCTTCACCATCAGGGCGAGGTAGGTCGCGGTCGCCTCGCCCTCGGTGTTCGGGTCGGTGGCGAGGATCAGCTCCCGTACCGCGCCGCCGCCGAGCCGGGTCATCAGCTCCCGGATGCGCAGGTTGTCGGGCCCGATCCCCTCCAGCGGGTTGATCGCCCCGCCGAGCACGTGGTAGCGGCCGCGGAACTCACCGGTCCGCTCGATCGCCACCACGTCCTTGGGCTCCTCGACCACGCAGAGCACCTCGTCGCTGCGGCGCGGGTCGCGGCAGATCCGGCACTGCTCGCTCTCGGCGACGTTGTAACAGGTGGTGCAGAACCGCACCAGCTCCTTGACCTTGCGCAGCGCGCCGGCCAGCCGGTTCACGTCGGCGGGATCGGCGGACAGGACGTGGAAGGCGATCCGCTGGGCGCTCTTCGGGCCCACGCCCGGCAGCCGGCCCAGCTCGTCGATCAGGTCCTGGATGGCACCTTCGTACATCTGCCGGCTCAGAACCCGGGCAGGCCGAGGCCGCCCATGCCGCCGGCGACCGGGCCCATCTTCTGCTCGGTCAGCTCGCGGGCCGCCTCGGCGGCGTTGTGCAGGGCCGCGACGACCAGGTCCTCCAGGGTCTCCACGTCCTCCGGGTCGACCGCCTTCGGATCGATCTTGATGCTCTTGACCTCGCCGGTGCCGGCGACGGTCGCGGTCACCAGCCCACCGCCGGCGGTGCCGGTCAGCTCGGCCTCGGCGAGCTCGGCCTGCGCCTTGACGATCTGCTGCTGCATCTTCTGCGCCTGCTTCAGCATCTGCTGCATGTTCGGCTGTCCACCTGGGCGCACGGGATGCTCCTTCTCGCATTCGTCTGCTCGGCCGCCGCCCAGCCTAGTCGCCCGGTGTGACCGGCCCCGCCCGGCGCGGCGCATCCCCGGCCGGTGGTCCCGGCGCACGATCCAGGGGTCGGCCCCCGGGCGGCGCGAGTCCGCCGAGCAGGCCGCCGCGGCGATGGAGCAACAGGCCCGGGCGTGCGCCGCGATGTCCGCCGGGCGCTACGCCGACCGGCCCGTCCGCGCCGGCGGGCCGTGCGGGCCGGTCATCGAGGGGTACCCGGTCGCGCTACCGGGCGTCCACCTCGTTGATCTTCTCGGCGCCGAACGCCTCGCGGAGCAGCCGTACCGCCTGCTCCTCGCTCGACTCCCGGGCGGTCTTCTCGTCGATGACCTCGTCCAGCGGCTCGTCGCCCGGGTCGAAACCCTCGTAGACCGGGGTGGTCGGGGCCGCCGGCCGGGCCGCGCCGGGCCGGACCGGCCCGTCGTAGTCCGGGTCGTACGGCGGCTCGCCGGCCCAGTCGGCATCCGCCGTCTGCCGCGCCTGGGCGGTACGCGGCCCACGGCCGGCCGCCGCCGCCCGGGCCGCGGCGATCGCGCTGCTCACCGGCGCGCCACCGGCCGCCGGGGCGGCGGGCTGCTGCGCCGGGGCGGGCTGCTTCGGGGCGGCGGCAGCGGCCGCCGGGGGCGCGGCAGCCGGACCGGACGCGGGGGCCCGGGTGGGCGCACCGCCGGACGGGGCGTCCCCACCCGGGCGGGCCGCCTCGGGCCAGTCACCCTCCGGCTCCGCTCCACCCCCGACCGGGGCCGGCGCCGGGCCGCCGAGGCGGGCCGGCTCGGGCCAGTCCTCGTCGTCACCCGCGTCGGCGGCAGCGCCGCCCGCACCGCCGGACCGGCCGGCGCCGGCCCGGGAGGCGGCAGCGGGCGGCGGGCCGCTCGGCTGGGCGGCCGGCCGGGCCGGCGCGGGCGCGGGCGCGGCGGCGCGCGGGCCGCCGAGCGACCCGCCGCCCCGCTCGCCGGCCACCTCGCAGCGGATCTGCCAGCGCCCGCCCAACTCCTCGTAGAGCGCGTCGGTGAGCACCGCCGCGTGATCGGACATCATCTTGGCCAGCACCGTCGACTTCACGGTCAGCACCAGGGTGTCGCCGTCGAGGTCGCGGACCACCGCGTCCCGCATCAACGCCGCGATCCGCTTGTTGGACCGGTTGACCTTGCCGACCACCTCGGGCCAGACCCGGCGTACCGCGACCGCGTCGAGCGCGCCGGGCGCCGACGCGCCGGGGCGGGGCGGGGCGGGGGTGGCCGGATCGGGCATCACCGCCTCCGGGCGTACCGCCCGCCGGGGCGCCGGGGCCGCGTCGGGCGCCGGCCCCTGCTCGGCCCGGGCGCCGGCCTCCGCCGTGCGGGGGGCGCTCGTCGGGGCGGGTGCGGCAGCCGCCGGCGGGCCGGCGGTCTCCGGCGGTGGCGCGGCGGCAGCCGCCGCCGGGGCGGGCGCCGCCGGGCGTACGGCCGGGGCGTCGGCGACCGGCGCGGGGCCGGCAGCGGCCGGCGGCAGGTCGACGTCGCCCAGGGTGAGCCGGCGCTCCATCCGTTCCAGGCGCTGGAGCAGGCCGCCGGTCGAGTCGTCGACGCCGGGCAGCAGCATCCGGGCGCAGATCAGCTCGAGCAGCAGCCGGGGCGCGGTGGTGCCGCGCATCTCCACCAGCCCGTTGTGCACGATGTCGGCGCAGCGGGACAGGGTGCCCGGGCCGAGCCGCTGGGCCTGGGCGGTCATCCGCTCGATCTGGTCGGCCGGGCCGTCGATCAGACCCTTGGCCGCGGCGTCCGGCACCTGCTGGAGCACGATCAGGTCGCGCAGCCGTTCCAGCAGGTCGGAGGCGAACCGGCGCAGGTCGTGCCCTGCCTCGGCGACCCGGTCGACCGTGGCGTACGCGGCGGCGCCGTCCCCGGCGGCCAGCGCGTCGCACATCTCGTCGATCAGCGCGGAGTCGGTGACGCCGAGCAGCGCGGCGGCCCGAGCGTAGCTGACCCCCTCCGGGCCGGCGCCCGCGATGAGCTGGTCGAGCACGGAGAGGCTGTCCCGCATGCTGCCCCCACCGGCGTGCACCACCAGGGGGAAGACCGCCGGCTCGACGGTCACCCCCTCCGCCTCGGTGAGCTGCTCCAGGTACGGCCGGAGCACCTTCGGCGGGAACAGCCGGAACGGGTAGTGGTGGGTCCGCGACTTGATCGTGCCGAGGACCTTCTCCGGCTCGGTGGTGGCGAAGATGAACTTGACGTACTCCGGCGGCTCCTCGACCAGCTTGAGCAGGGCGTTGAAGCCGGCCGACGAGACCATGTGCGCCTCGTCGATGATATAGATCTTGAAGCGGCTGCTGGCCGGCGCGAAGAAGGCCTTCTCGCGCAGCTCACGGGCGTCGTCGACGCCGCCGTGGCTGGCCGCGTCGATCTCGATGACGTCGATCGACCCGCCGCCGTCGGGGGCCAGCGCGCGGCAGGACTCACACCGCCCGCACGGCTCCGGGGTGGGACCCTGCTCACAGTTGAGCGAGCGGGCCAGGATCCGGGCGCTGGAGGTCTTGCCGCAGCCGCGCGGGCCGGAGAAGAGGTAGGCGTGGTTGAGCCGCCCGCTGCGCAGCGCCTGTGACAGCGGCTCGGTGACCTGCTCCTGGCCGATCATCTCGGCGAAGGTACGCGGCCGGTATTTGCGGTAGAGCGCCAAAGTCACCCGTCCCGCCTCCTCTCGACCGAGCCATTCTGCGCCGGTCCGCCGCCGCTGACCACCCACCCCGCCGGACCGGCGGGGGCGGCGCCGCCTTGATCACACGCCGTGCGGACGTTCCGGACACCCGACATCCGGTGTGTCGGGTGGATCAACGGGCCGCAGAGACAGAAAGGCCTCCCGTGCACCCGGCAGAGCTCGCTTATCCTTGCTGCCTTCCGGCCCTGGGGAGGTTCACGAGGTACCGCCGCACGGGAGGTGCCACCAGCGTACCCGACCGCCGGTCGATCCACCGGGGGTGGTGGGGTGGGCGGTCCCGGCGGGGCCTGTATCCTGTTCGACGGAGGATTCGCCTAGAGGCCTAGGGCGCACGCTTGGAAAGCGTGTTGGGTTAACACCCTCACGAGTTCGAATCTCGTATCCTCCGCTCGCCAGAGCAGCACGGAGGGCCGGTCCCGCACGGGGCCGGCCCTCCGTCGTCGCTACGGTCGTTGTCGTCTCACCTGCCCCGTTCCGGCCCGTCTGGCTGGCTCTCGCCGCTCTCCCCCGCAACACGATGCCCCGGCTCGTTGGCAACCCGCTGTGAACGCGGGGCGGCCGGAGAGAGGCCGCCTATCCACCTCTGCCGAGGTGCGGCTGCTTGCTCGTTGTCCGGCACCGCGGCTACGCATGATCGTGGTGCGCTACCGGCGAGTCCTCCCCGCGCCGCACCGACTCCGGCGGCGCCTGAACACGCTGCGGGGTCCGGAGCAGGACGTGACCGCTGTATCCGGGGCCGAGGACGACGGCCCGGTTGGTGGGTGGAGCGCCGACGACACTGCTCTCCACCGCGGGTATCGCAGGAGCGAAGTCTGGCCCGCCCAGGTCTGCGGCGTCCGCTGCGTCACCGTCGCCCATGATGACTCCTTGTCTCGTCGACTCGGCGGGGGCGAGACGCCTGATGAACCGTGCCGGCCATCAAGGTCCCGCTCGCACTATATCTTGTCATCCACTATATTCGGTGGATGAGTTCTCGGGTGATGACGGAACCGGCCTTCTTCATTCTCACCGCGCTGGTCGACGCTCCACGCCACGGCTACGGGATCGTCGCGGAGGTGGAAGAGCTGTCGCGAGGGCGGGTGCAGCTGAAGATCGGCTCCCTGTACGGGGCTCTGGACCGGCTCGTCGGCGACGGCTTGGTCGAGCTGGACCGTGAGGAGGCATGGCAAGGGCGGTTACGCCGGTACTACCGATTGACCGAGCAGGGCCGCGACGCCCTCGCCGCGGAGGCGCAACGGCTCGCCGCGAACGCGCGTCTCGCCTCGGCCCGGCTGCGTAGCCAGCGGAACCCGATCACGGGGCCGGCGCCGTCATGAGCCGGCTCGAAGAGCGCTACCGCCTCGTCCTGCGGCTGCTGCCCGCCGCGTACCGGCAGCAGTGGGAAGACGACATGGTCGCCGCCTTCCTGGACAGCATGGAGAGCGACGACCCGGAAACCGCCGCGTTCGTCGCAGACTACGGCCGGCCGAGCCTGGCGGAGGTCGCCAGCATCGTGTCCCTGGCTGTCCGGTTGCGTCTCGGCGGCCCCGACGCGCCAGCCCCTTCCTACGCCTGGGGGCAAGCCGTGCGCCTGGCGACCCTGATGGCGGTGCTGACCCACGCCGTCATGGTCACCGCCAGCGTCGCCGTCACACTGTGGCTGTCCGGGAAGATCACCTGGTTGCCGGCGCCCGCACCCGCATGGGCGCTCACGCCGTCGGGGAGTATCTGGCACGTCGCGTGGAACCTGGCCGGCTACGCCTGGCTGCCGGCCTACATCGCGCTCGTCCTCGGACACCGCCGCGTGGCCCAGGCCGTCGGCTTGCTGGCCACCGTGCCCCCCGCCGTCACCACCGCCGTGGAGCAGGCCGCCGGTGACGTACCGCTGTCCGTGACGCCCTGGGCACTGCGGCTCACCGACGTCGTCCTGGTACTCGCCATGGCGGTGTTTCACCGCGACGCCCCACCGGTGCCGCGCCGCCCCTGGCTCCTCGCGATTCCGATCGGCATTCTGCTCGTTCCCCTGCCGCTGTTCGCCCTCCAGGCCACCAGCCAGGCACCGAAACTGCTGGACTGGCCCGGCCTGGCCTGCGCCATGGTCGCCGCTGCCATCGCGGTTCACCTGGCCCGGCGGGCACCCGGGCAGCCAGTTCGCACGCTGCCGTGGTCGCTGGCGCTCACCCTGCTCGCCGCGACCACCCTCGCCCTACGAATCGTCACCCTGCCCGACTACATCGACCAGGCACAGCGCACCACGCTCGTCACAATCGCAGCAACGGAAGTCATCGCCGTCCTGGCGATGGCCCTACCGCTCGCCCGACGAGCCATCCGAGCACTGCGCCGACTTCCACCGATCCCCGCCGACGCCAAACTGTCCACCACACCGACCGAATAGGACTGCCCCATCGCGGCGTCTGGCCTTCCGGTTTGCGCACTACGTGCGTGACCACCGGTTGAAGTTGCCCGCTGACGTCACCGGTGTCATGAACGGAGAGCCGGGGCCCGGTCAGAGCCTCCGGCCCTGCGCGTCGCGGGCGACGATGCCGTCCAGCTCCACCCCGGGCGCCAGCTGAGCCGGGTCGAACCAGAAGATCACCACCCGCGGGTCCTCGCTCCACCGCGCCAGCCGGGCGGTGATCTGACGGCCGTCGGCGGTGCCGACGATCCGTGTCGCGGGCCCGACGAAATAGCCGAAGGTGGGCACCGGAGCCGGGTTCGGGCGGTTTCCGGACTGGTCGCGGCCGATCTGGTGGAATCCCGGCCGGCGGTCGCTGCCCTCGACGTCGTTGGCCACAAAGTCCGAGATCAGCCGACCGTCGGCGGTGCGGCGGCCGGCGACCAGTCCGATCCTCACCCCGGGTAGCTGGGGCACCTTCACCGGGACGAAGTAGAGGACCCGCTCGTCGGTGCCGTACCGGATCCCCGTGTCCACCAACCCGCCGAGCGGCCGGGGTGCCGGCTCCTCCGGGCTCGCCGTGAGGCTGGCGGCCGGGACGGTGGCGGCCGGTGCGGTGGCGGCCGGGACGTCGCGTCGCTCCGGGTCCGGCGGGCGGGTCTGCTGGACGCCGACCGTGACGCCGACGGCGACCACCATCACCGACAGGGCCGCCGCGCCGGCCCCGGCGAGCCGGCGGCGCCGGCGCAGGCGGCGACCGTCGCGCATGATCACGGTCAGATCCAGGTTGTGCCGGTCGGGCCGTTCGGTCGCCCGCATGGCCTGGCGGAACTCGTCCACGTCGTTCACCGGCACGCCCCGTGGGTCTCCGGCGCGCCGACGGTGCGCAGCTTCTCCAGGGCGCGGGAACTGGTGCTCTTGACCGTCCCGACCGAGACGTCGAGTTCGCGGGCCACCTGTGTCTCCGGCAGGTCGAAGTAGTAGCGCAGCACGACGATGGCGCGCTCGCGGGGGCTGAGTGTGCCGAGGATGGCGAGCAGCCAGCGGCGGGTGGCGACCTCGTCCGCCACGTCGCCGCGGCGTTGCTCGGGGAGGTTCTCGCTGGGGTACTCCCGGATCGGTCGCCGCCAACTGTCGACCAGGTGGTTGACCAGCACGGACCGGGCGTAGCCGTAGGCGTCGGCGTCCCGGATCCGGGACCACGACGCGTACGTGCGGACCAGCGCGGTCTGCGCCGCCTCCTCGGCCTGGTGGTAGTTGCCGGTCATCAGGAAGGCGGCGTGCACCAGCCGCCCGGACGCCGTCCGGGCGAACTCGACGAACTCCTCGTCACCCCGGGCCATGCCGGCCCTCTCCACAGCTCACGCGGGACAGGACGGGTGGGGCGGCGGAAAGGTTGAGCCCGCGAGAGATCAACTTTATGGCCGGCCCACCCGTCCTCCTCGCTACGCAGCACCGGCCGGCGCTGTGCGGCGAGGGGAAACACATGACAACGAAGCCTACGGGCCGGGCACGCCCCGGCCTCGTTCCGGCACTGGCAGCCCTGCTGCTGACCGCGACGTTGGCCGGCTGCACGCCGCCGGCGGGCCAGCCAGCCGCCCCGGCGGCAGGTCAGGCGGGCGCCCCGGCGGCAGGTCAGGCGGGCGCCCCGGCGGCCAGGGCGGCCACGACCTCCGCGCCGCCACGACCCGTCGCCATCAGCTATCCGGCGGACGGCGGCAACCGGTGGTACGGCGCCGCCGCCGAGACGCCGGCCCCACGCGGTACCGGGAGAGTCCTGCGCTACCGGGTGGCGGTGGAGCGCGACATCCGGGGCCTGCCGGTGGCGGAGTTCGCGGCGGAGGTCACCCGGACGTTGAACGACCCGCAGGGGTGGACCGCCGACGGGGAGCTGAGCCTGCGCCGGGTGGGCTGGGGTCAGCGGGCCGACTTCACCATCTACCTCGTCACCCCGGGCACTCGGGACGAGTTGTGCCAGGACGTGCCGGACGGCTACACCTCCTGCCGCAACGGCGGCCGGGTGGTGCTGAACGTGGCCCGTTGGGTGAAGGGAGTGCCCGGCTACGGCGCGAGCCTCGCCACCTACCGGCGGTACATGGTCAACCACGAGGTCGGGCACCGGCTCGGCATGGGGCACGAGCGGTGCCCGGGGCGGGGTCGACCGGCACCGGTGATGCAGCAGCAGACGCTGGGCCTGCACGGCTGCACCGCGAACGCCTGGCCGTACCTCGACGGCGAGCGCTACACCGGCCCGTCCGGGGCCTACGACGACCCCATCCCACCCCGCGAGCGAGCCCGGCCCGCCTGAGTCCGACACAGAGATCTTGGAAGGAAATGGCCCTTGGAGGGGCCCCTTCCTTCCAAGATCCAGGAGTCACCGGGCGGGGACGGGTGGCTGGGGGTCAGTCGCGGGGGCGGGTCCAGGTGAGGAAGCGGTCGGTCAGGTCGGGTGGCGGAAGGCCGGGGTCCAGGTCGGCAGGTGTTCGCGGCGGCGGCTCGTGGTGCCGTCCTCAGTAGGCGCCTACGCCGGCCTGAACGGCCCGTTCGTCATCGCCAACAGCCCCGACCATCGGGTCGCCGGCTATCTCGACAACCAGCTCCAGGGACAAGTGGTTAGCGACCCGGACGACATCGCGGCCATGATGGCAGCGTGGGAGAACGTGCGCGGCGAGGCGCTGTCCCACTGGCAGTCAGTCGATCTCTCACGGAAGTGGCGGAGACATGGAGCTGAACGGCGCCCGGTGGCGCAAGAGCAGCCGCAGCAGCGGCAACGGCGGCGCCTGCGTCGAGGTCGCCGACAACCTGCCCGACGTGGTCGGCGTCCGCGACTCCAAGGACCCGGCCGGCCCGGCGCTCGTCCTCGCGCCTGCGGCCTGGCGCGCGTTCGTCGCCCACGTCCCCGAACGGGCCTGACCGGGCTACGCAGGGTGGTCGTGGCCCCACCGCCGGCGGCAGGCCCCACCGGTCCCCGCGGGCGCGGGACCGCGGAGGGCTACCGGACGCGGTCGAGGAAGGCCAGCGCGCGCTCGGTGAGCAGCACGGTGGCCTCCGGGGCGTACGCCGGCAGGCTGCTGTCGGCGAAGAGGTGCTGGCCGCCGGGGTAGAGGAACAACTCAGCGTCGTCGGCCTCGGCGACCAGCGCGCGGGCGGCGTCGAGGTCGCCCTCGGCCACGAAGAACTCGTCCGCGTCCATCCCGTGGATCTGGACCGGCACCCCCTTCGGCCACGCCCCGCCGAACTCGGAGGTCGGCATGCAGGAGTGGTAGAACAGTGCGCCGGTCGCGCCGGGGCGGGTCTGGGCCAGCGCCTGCGCCGGCATCACCCCGAGCGAGAACCCGGCGTAGACCAGGGCGTCGGGCAGCCCGTCGGCGGCTCGCCGGCCGCGTTCGAGGACCGTGCCGAACCCGACCTTCCGGCCGTACGCCAGACCCTCGTCGAGGGTGTCGAAGACCTGGCCGTCGTAGAGGTCGGGCAGGTGGACGGTGTGCCCGGCGTCCCCGAGGCGCGCGGCGAAGTCGCGGAAGCCGGGGGTCAACCCCTGCGCGTGGTGGAACAGCACAATCTCGGCCATCGGCGTCCCTCTCCCTGGGCGGCGCCTCGTCAGCCTGTCGATGGCCATGATGTCCTGAGGCACCGACACAACGTCGGCAACGACCCGGCGGAAGCCCAGGGAACCCGTCGTACACATGTTCCATCCACAGCCTGTGGATGCCGGAGGGATCGGATGAGTTACCAGCTCAGCGCGGTTGTCGCGGACGCCGAGCTGCTCCGCGAGCAGACGGCCGAGCTGGACCACGCGGTCCGCGGCGAGTTGCGCCAGGACTTCGCCCTGCTGCCGGTCACCCCGCAGCTGGTCGAGGAGCTGACCGGCGCCCTGCCCGACTTCTCGGTCGAGGAGCGTGACGTCGAGCACCCCTTCCACCTGGTCCTCTCGCCGGCCCTGAGCGAGGTGTTGGCGCGCTGGTCGCGGCAGGGGCCGGTGGCGTACCTGGAGGCGGAGTTCGCCGGGGGCGTCGGCTACCAGTCGGCGGCGGTCTGGCTCGGCGGCAGGCTGAGCTGGGGTCCGCGGGTGGAGACGGTCTTCGACGGGCCCCGGGCGGAGTGGCCGGTCAACGCGGCGCTGCTCCGGCTCGGCGCGGAGCCCGGACCGTGGATCGACCCGTTCGCGGAGCTGGGGCTGCACGTGGAGCGGAGCACCGAGGGCTGGCTGGCGCACGGACGCCGGCGGCTGAGCGCCGACTACTGGGACGAGCTCGCCGAGGAATGGGAAGACCGGCAATCTGCCGGTTAGCAGCAACCTCAACGCCCCGGACCCGTTGGAGACCCGGGGGATTCCATGAAATTGCGACAATTCGCCTTTATCGCGGCGCTGCTGACGGCTGCCTCCGTGGCCGGCAGCGGCGTCCGTCCACATGCGCCGGTGAACGGTCGACCGGCCGGGGTCGTGCAGGTCGTCGGCCTCGACGGGCTGCCCGACATCGAGTTCGGCGACACCGAGAGCGAGCTGACCCGGCGGGGCATCCTGCGGACCGACGTGGCGGCCTGCGGCCCGACGCTGGCCGGGCACGAGACGGTCAGCCCGGTCTTCGTCGAGGACCGGCTGGTGCTCCTCTGGCTCGGCGACCCGGTACACACCCCGGAGGGCATCACCGCCGGCACCCCGGTCGACCACGTCCGGGCGCACTACCCGGACGCCGTCCGGCTGCTCGCTCCACAGGGTACGTACCGGTTCGACGGGCTGCTCGCCCGCCGCGGCGACCGCGCGTACCTCTTCCTGCACGACGGCCGGACGGTCCGCAAGATCATCACAGGGTACGCGGACTGGGCGCGACGCCTCTTCGACGAGGGCCAGGGCCCCTGCTGACGGCATCGCCGGCGGGTTGTGCCGGCGGCCCGCTGACGGTAGAGACGACGCATGCGTCGGGTGAGCGCGGTCGTCCTCTCGGTGATCTGCGTGGCGTTGCTCGGCGTCGCCACCAACGTCGCCACCGGCGCGCTGCCGCAGGGCTGGTCGCCGTACCTCTGGCTGGCCTGGCCCCTGCTCATCCTGCTGATGCTGGTCCTGGTCGTGGTGGAGGTCCTCGAAGCGCGCGAGCCACGCGGCGCGGCCGCGGCGGGGACGGCGCGGGCCCGCCGGGCCCTGCTGGACCGGGTACGCCGCTACTGGGTCACCAGCGTGCTGGACCGCTCGCTGCACGAGGAGGTCCGGATCGAGTTGGGCATCACGGCCACCGCCGACGACCGCCGGCACCCGTGGACGGTACGGGCCAGCCACCCGGACGGGTTCGCCGACGTCCTCGACAACCGGACGTCCATGGCCGCGCTCTTCGACCGGCTCGACCGGGCGGTGGTGATCCTCGGCGCACCGGGATCCGGCAAGACGACGACGCTGCTGGAACTCGCCCGCGACCTGCTCGACCGGGCGGAGGCCGACCCGGAGGCGCCGATCCCGGTGGTGCTCAACCTCGCCTCCTGGGCGACCGACCGCCGGCCGCTCGCCCGCTGGCTGGCCGACCAGCTCACCGAGCGGTACGGCATCCCGTCCGAGCAGGCATCGGCCTGGGTGTCGGCCGGCGAGGTCCTGCCCCTGCTCGACGGTCTGGACGAGGTGACCGAGCCGTACCGGGACGCCTGCGCCCGGGCCGTCGCCGACTTCCACGCCGGCCAGCCGCTCACCCCCTCGCCGTCTGCTGCCGCAGCGCCGAGTACGAACAACTCGACGCCCGCCTGCCGGTCTACGGCACCGTCACCATCCAGCCCCTCGACCGGGCGCAGATCGAGCGGTACGTCGAACGGGCCGGGCTGACCGGGCTGCGGGCGGCACTCGCCGCCGACCCGGACCTGTGGCAGCTGGCCGACTCGCCGCTGCTGCTCAGCATCATGGCCCTCGCCTACGCGGACGGCGTCGACGGCCGGGCCGACGGACCGGCGGGCGCCGCCGCCTCCGGTTCCGGCCGGCAACGCCTCTTCTCCCGGTACGTCGACGTGATGCTGCACCGTCGGCCGCACCCGCACTACCCGCCCACCCGGACCACCACCTGGCTGACCACCCTCGCCCGCGAACTGCGTCGCCGCGGGCAGACGGTCTTCATGCTCGACCTGATCGACGAGACCTGGTCGGCGCGGAACCCCCGGGTTCCCGCGCGGGTGCTCGCCCGGCTCGCCGGCCTGCTCGGGCTGGGCGCGGTGCTCGGCCTCACCGGATGGTGGTTCGCCGACCGGCCCGGCCTGGTCGCCGCCGCCGGCCTGCTGGTTCTCGCCCTGCTGATGTCGGTCCGCCACCACCCGGCGCTGGGCGCGGTGACCACCCGGTTCCCGGTCCGGCGACGGGCGGATCCGGACGGCCACGGCCGGCTCACGGGCGCGGCGCTGGCGGTGGTGGACGTCGTCCGGCACCAACCGTCCACGGTGGCCGTCGGCGGGCTGGCCGTCCCGGTGGGCATCTTCGCCGCCGGGCTGAGCACCGGCGGCTTCACCGTTACCAGGGTCCTCGGCTACGGGGTCGGCTTCTTCGTCGCGGGTCTCGCCACGTACGCCGTGGTGGAGACCGTGGAGGACCCGTTTCCCCTCCGCCCGGCCGCGCCCGCCGCGGGCCGGCACGAGGTGCCGGGCCCGCTGGTACGCCAGCGGCTGACCTGCACGCTGCGCACGCTGGCGCCACTCGGGGTCGCCACCGGTCTGCTCGGGTGGGCGCTCGTCGCGTACCCCGCGGGCGAGGCGGCGGGCATCCGGTTCGGAACGACGGTCGGCAGCGGCGCGATGGCGACGGTCCTGGCCCTGGCGGCGCTGACGCCGATCGCGGAGCAGTGGCTGCTCCGCCGGCGGCTCGACCGCCAGCGGGTGGTGCCGTACCCCCTGCGGCCGTTCCTGGCCTACGCGGTGCAGTGCCTCTTCCTCCGCCAGGTCGGCGACGGCTACATCTTCGTGCACCGGGAACTGCTGGACCACTTCGCGGCCGGACCGGAGGCGATCCCGCGCCGGCCGGCGGGGCCGGCGGCCGAGCCGGTCACGGAGGGCCGGCCGGCCGGCTGACCGGACAGGGCCGGCTGGCGCTCGCCTACCGACCGGGCGTTCTCGCGGTCGATGTACCCGGCGTCCGGATCGTCACCCGGGCGACTACGACGCACGCGTCGACAGGGTCGACGGCACGGGAGGCGTGGGCGCTGAAGTGCGGGGTAACCGCCGTTCATGGCGCGGTACACGAAGCCCGAACTCAGAGAACAGCTCAAGGAAGAGATCAAGGCTTCCGACCGGGGCGGCCGGCAGGGGCAGTGGTCGGCGCGCAAGTCGCAGCTGCTCACCCGGGAGTACCAGAAGCGCGGCGGGGGCTACGAGGGGCCGAGGGACGAGCGGCAGAAGTCGCTGCAGCGGTGGGGCGGCGAGAAGTGGCAGACCAGGGAGGGCGGCACCCGCGCGCGTCACGGCGGTGAGACGAGTCGTTACCTGCCCAAGCAGGCCTGGGAGGAGCTCTCCGACGAGCAGCGGCGGGCGACCGACGTCAAGAAGCGGCGGGAGTCGAGGACCGGCCGGCAGCGTGTCGCCAACACCGGGCCGGCCAGACGCGCGCGCAGGGACGCCACGTCGGTCGGGCGGCTGACGGAACTGCCGGTCGCCGAGGCGGCCAAGCTGGTCCGCGGCCTCGACACGGGGCAGCTCAAGACGGCACTGCGGCGTGAGCGCGACGGCAAGGCCCGCAAGACGCTCATCCAGCGGCTGGAGTCGGAGCTCGACCGGCGCTGACCGGCGTCCGAGCCACCGCGGGCCCCAACACCGAGATCAGAAAGGGAACGCCCGGCCGGTCCACACGGACCGGCCGGGCGTTTTCGCCTTCGCCGATGACGAGGATCAGGCTCGGGACGGGTCAGGTCGGGAACAAGCGCATCAGGTTCCTGCGGCGTAGCGGATCCGGCGTGGGCCGAGGGCGGGACGCGATGAGCGGGCACCTCCCGCCGGGTCCCGCGACGGATGTAACTCTTTCGGCCGGAGGGACGCCAGACATATCGACCGGGGCAAGATCCCGGCCGGGCCCGGTGACCGCCTGGAGCGCGTGTCCGGGCCCTCGTCCCGACCAGACAAGGAATCCATGGTCAACCACGTGTTCCGCCCGACGATCCGCCGCGCGCTGCGGACCGGGTCCCTCGCGACCGCCGTCGTCGCGTCGATGCTCACCGCCCTTCCGGGCGCGGCGGTAGCCGCGCCCAACCCCGCCGACGTCGTTCTCGGCCTGCTCACCGACCCCGGCGAGGTCGGCCCGGACGGCGGCCCGGTCCGCCTTCAGGTCTCGGTACGCAACGCGGGGGGCGCCGAGGCCGACGATGTCACCGTGAAACTGCAACTGCCGGCCGGCGCAACCCTCGGCTGGGGCGAAGGACTCAACGGCTGGAGCTGCGACGCTGCCGCCGCCAAGTGCAAGTGGGGCGACCTCGCCGCGGGCGCCGCCACCGAGTTCGACGTCTGGGCGACCCTGCCCGCCGGCACGGACGGCCAGAAGGTGACGGCCTCCGCCACCGCCGCCACCGAGAGCCACGAGGCGTCCGCCACCAACAACACCGGCACCGCCACGGTCGAGTACGTGGTGAAGCCGGACCTCGCCTTCTCCTTCCTCGACTGGGACGGCAACAAGATCTCCACCCTGGGCGGCAACGGCTCGCGGGGTTCCGTGGGGGCCCGGGCGGTCAACGAGGGCACCGCCACCGCCCCCGGCGCCCGCTTCACCTTCCAGATGCCACCGGACGCCTTCGCCGGCTCCTGGACCGAGAGCGACCCGGCGTGGACGTGCGACTTCTCCACCTCCACCTGGGTCTGTGAGTACGACCAGGAGATCCCACCGGGCGAGGGGGTCCACTTCAACCTCTACCCGTACTTCCCGGCCGGCACGGCGGGCGACACCCGGACGGTGACCGGCTCGGTGTCGACCTCGGCGACGGAGCGGTCGCTGGCCAACAACAGCGACACGACCACGTTCACGTACGCCGTGCCGCTTCCGGGCGATCTGAACGTCTACGGACTGGACGTGGTCGGCACGGACGAGCTGCGGGCGAACCAGGAGTTCGAGGTGTCGGCGTTCGTGTCCACCGAGGGTGGCAGCCCGTCGGAGGACGTCGTGGTCCGGCTCCCGCTCCCGCCGACCGTCGAGTTCCTCTCCGTCGATACCGGCGACCCCGCCTGGGCCTGCCGGCTGGAGGGGACGACCGACCGGCTCGTCGAGTGCACCCGCGACTACTGGGACATCGGCACGGAGGGGCTCAACGTGCGGGTGAAGCTGCGGGCGCAGCCCGGCACGCCGGCCGGCCCGCTGACCTTCACCGCGACCGGGTCCGCCGGCACGCCGGAGTCGTCGACGGAGAACAACACCGCCTCGGACACCGTCACCTACATCGCCGAGGGCGCTGTCGCCGGCCACGTCTGGCTCGACCTCGACCGGGACGGCCAGCGCGACGCCGGGGAGCCGATGGCCTTCGACAAGATCGCCGGAATGACCGTCGTACCGGAGACGGGCTCGCTGCCGTGGGACTGGACGGGCATCTACACCAACACGGTCAGCGGGACCTACTGGGGCGGACGGCTGAAGCCGGGCCGGTACACCGTCAAGGTTTCCCTGTGGGACGGCAGCACCACCCAGTTCACCACGCCCGACCTGGGCGACGACGCCACCGACTCGGACATCGTCAACTACGTCGGCGGCTACTACCCGTACGGGCTCAGCGCCCTGGTCGAGGTGCGCGACGGCGCCGAGACCCAGGTGGACATCGGCATCCTGCCGCAGTCCTGACGCCCTGCCGGGGAGGGCCCGGGTCCGCTCGGGCCCGGGCCCTTCCCGTACGAAACGGAGACCAGAAGCGGAACGCCCGGCCGATCCTCGCGGATCAACCGGGCGTTTTCGCACCTCATGAGCGGTGGCGGCGGGATTTGAACCCGCGGAGGGCTTGCACCCTCACACGCTTTCGAGGCGTGCTCCTTAGGCCACTCGGACACGCCACCGCCGAGTAGGCTACAGGACCGCGGGTTCCGATGCCGAACCGGTATCCCGGACGGCGGCCTGGCAGGATCTTCGCCATGAGTACGCACATCGGCGCGAAGCCGGGAGAGATCGCCGAGCGGGTCCTGATGCCGGGCGACCCGCTGCGGGCCAAGTGGATCGCGGAGACCTACCTCGAGGACGCCCGGTGCTACTCGACGGTCCGGGGCATGCTGGGCTTCACCGGCCGCTGGAACGGCGTCGAGGTCTCCGTCCAGGGCTCCGGCATGGGCATGCCCTCGGCCTCCATCTACGCGCACGAGCTGGTCAACGAGTACGGCGTGAAGACGCTGATCCGGGTCGGCTCGTGCGGCGCCCTGAGCGAGGACCTCCGGCTGCGCGACGTGGTCGCGGCGATCGGCTCGTCCACCGACTCGAACATGAACCGGATGCGGTTCGACGGTCTGATCGACTACGCCCCGGTGGCCGACTTCGGGCTGCTGCGTACCTCGGTCGAGGTGGCCGAGCGGCGCGGCATCACCATGCGGGTCGGGCCGATCCTGGCGGCGGACGCCTTCTACACCGACCGGCCGGACCTCTACGACACCCTGGCCGACTACGGCGTGCTCGCGGTGGAGATGGAGTCGGCGGCGCTCTACACCATCGCGGCCCGGTTCAAGGCCCGCGCGCTGACCGTGCTCACGGTCAGCGACCACATCAAGACCGGCGAGAAGACCACCTCCGCGGAGCGCGAGCAGACGTTCAGCGAGATGGTGGAGATCGCCCTGGACACGATCATCGCCTGACCCCCGCAGCGCCTCTCCGCCCCGCCGTCCGTCGACGGCGGGGCGGCATCGTCTCCGGCCTGCGGTGACCATCGTCACCCGTAGAATCTATACGACCGGTCGTGCTTTTTTCGTACGCTGACCGGCATGACAGTCGACGGACGCGTCGCGCGCGGTGACCGCACCCGCACCGCGGCGCTGGACGGGGCGGTGGTGCTGGCCACCGAGGTCGGCCTGCACGGGCTCTCGCTCGCCCAACTCGCGGACGCCCTCGGGGTCAGCAAGTCCGGGCTCTTCGCGCACTGGCGTTCCAAGGAGGCGCTCCAGCTCGCGGCGGTCGACCGGGCGGTCGAGCAGTGGCAGGAGCGGATCGTCGCACCGGCGCTGGCCGCCCCGGCCGGCGTCCGGCGGATCTGGGCCCTGCACGCCGCCCGGATCGACTTCTACGCCGCCCGGGTGCTCCCCGGCGGCTGCTTCTTCGCCAACACCCAGTTCGAGTACAACGCCCGCCCCGGCCCGGTCCGCGACCGGCTCGCCGAGGCGTTCGGCCGGTGGACCACCTTCCTCGAACAACTCGTCCAGCGGGCCGTCGACGCCGGCGAGCTGCCCGCCGACACCGACGTCCCGCAACTGGCGTACGAGATCGACGCGCTCGGAATGAGCGCCGCGATGCACTCCCGGCTGCTCGACCCGGAAACCGCCTACCGGCACGCCCGCCAGGGCCTGCTGACCCGCCTGCGGGCCCTGTGCCCCGACCCGACCCTGCTACCGGAAGGCCTGGAATGAGCCACGCCGTCGCCACCCCGCCCACCGTCGAGTTCGGCCACGTCGAGCACGTCACCGTGCACTTCGACGACCTCGACGCGATGGGCATCCTGCACAACGCCCGCTACGCGGTGCTGCTGGAGCGGGCGCTGACCCCGTACTGGGCCGAGCGGGGCATCGCCTACCGGGGCGGGCAGGACACCCCGCCCGACCTGTTCCACGCGGTACGCGAGTTCACCATCACCTTCCGGGCCCCGATCACCGGCACCGGGCCGGTGGCGGTGCACTTCTGGCTGGAGCACCTCGGCACCAGCAGCGCCGAGTACGCCTACCAGTTCCGCTCCGTCGACGGCCACACCCTGCACGCGGAGGGGCGGCGGGCGATCGTCCGGCTCGACCCGGCCACCCTGCGGCCGGCGCCCTGGACCGAGGCCGCGCTGGCGGTCGGCGCGACCCTGCTCCGCCCCGCCCCGACCCCCGCCTGACCCACCGCCCCGGGCTCCCCGGCGCCGGCGCCGGCGGGCCGCCGGGCCGTGCGGGTGCATCTGTTGTCGTTCCAGCGACAAGAGATGCACCCGCAGAGCCGGCACCACCGCGGCCAGCGCGCCCCCTTGACCGCGGCAGCGCACGGGGCCGAGCAGCAGCGGTCAGGCCAGCGCCTCGGTGGGAGCGAGCCGGGCGGCGCGGACGGCCGGGTAGAGGCCGGCGCAGCCGCCGATCACCAGCGTCGCCGCCACGCCGCCGACCATCGCCCAGGCCGGGACCACGGTCGGCCACCCCTGCGAGAACGCGTAGCCGGTGGTGACCAGGATGCCGAGCAGCACACCGCCCGCCCCGCCGAGCGCGGAGAGCAGCAGCGACTCGGCCAGGAACTGGGTGCGGACCTGCCCCCGGGTGGCGCCCAGCGAGCGGCGCAGGCCGATCTCGGCCCGCCGCTCCAGCACCGAGATGACCATGGTGTTCGCCACCCCGACGCCGCCGACCAGCAACGCCACCGCACCGAGACCGAGCAGCAGCCCGGTGAACGCCTCGTCGGTGGCCTCCGCGGCCGCCAGCGCGTCCGACGGCCGGGACACCTCCACCTCGTTCGGCGCCTCCGGGTTCGCGGTCGCGCCGAGCACCGACCGGACCGCCTCCACCGACGCCTCCCGGGACCGGGTGTAGACGGTCGTCGGGTGCCCGTCGAAGCCCAGGTAACTGGCCGCGGCCGGCCAGCCGACCAGCGCCGAGCTGTCCAGCTCCGGGGCGAGCGGGGCCGGCGCCAGGATGCCGACCACGGTGAACCAGCGCCCGCCGAGGTGCACCTGCACGTCCGGGCCGGCCGCGCCGAGGCCGAGCCGCCGGGCGGCGGCGTCGCCGAGCACCACGGCCGGGTACCGCTCGGTGGCCCCGTTCAGCCAGGTGCCGCTGCGTACCGTCGCGCCGACGGTGTCGAGCAGCCCGAGCTGGGCGGCCCGGGTGGCGATGCCGCCCGTCTCCCCCGCCGGGATGCGGTCGGAGCGGTAGACCGGGGTGTCCGGCACCTGCCCGGTGGCGGCCACCCCGGTCACCGGCCCGATCCGGCGGATCATCGCCACCGACTCCACCGGGAGCCGGGCCTGGTCGCCGAAGAGCGTGCTGCCCGGGGCCACGGTGAGCAGGTTGGTGCCGAGCCGGTCCAGGGTGCGGTCCAGGTCGGCGCGGGACGACGAGGAGATGCCGACCACCGCCACCATCGCCGCGATGCCGATCGCGATGCCCAGGGCGGAGAGGAACGCGCGCAGCGGCCGGGTGCGCAGCCCGACCCCGCCGACCCGGAGCACGTCGGCGGGTCCCAGCCGGGCCGGCACCAGCCGCGGCCGGGTGTCCACCACCGTCAGCCCACCCCGGTCCCGCCGGGTGTCCACGGCCATCAGCGCACCCCCTCGAAGACCGGCGCCGACGAGTCGGCGACCACCCGGCCGTCCCGCATCCGCACCTGCCGGGGCAGCCCGTCGGCGATCTCCCGGTCATGCGTGATCACCACGACGGTGGTCCCCGCCGCGTGCAGTTCGCGCAGCAGCGCCAGCACCCCGGCGCCGGCCACCGAGTCGAGGTTGCCGGTCGGCTCGTCGGCGAGCAGCACCGCCGGCTCCCCGACCACCGCCCGGGCCACCGCGACCCGCTGCCGCTCGCCGCCGGAGAGCTCGTGCGGCCGGTGGGTCAGCCGGTGCCCCAGCCCGACCCGGTCGAGCGCGACCTCCGCGCGCCGCCGCCGCTCCCGTCGGGGTACGCCGGCGTAGAGCAGCCCGTCCGCGACGTTGTCCAGCACCGACGTGCCGACGGCGAGGTGGAACTGCTGGAAGACGAAGCCGATCCGGCGGGCCCGCAGCGCGGCCAGCTGGCGGTCCGGCAGGGCCGCCACGTCGTACCCGTCGATCCGGACCCGGCCGGCGGACGGGCGGTCCAGCGTGCCGATCAGGTGCAGCATGGTGGACTTGCCCGAACCGGACGGGCCGACGATCGCCAACAGCTCGCCGTGGCGGATCCGCAGCGACACCTCGCGCAACGCGGTGACCCCGCCCGGGTAGGTCCGGCTCACCCCGTCCAGCACGACGGCGTCCGCGGTCATGCCGGCATCCCCACGGTCATCCCCTCGGCCACGTCCGGGCCGCTGATCTCGACCCGGCCGGCGGCGAAGAGCCCGGTGGTGACCGCGACGATCCGGCTCCGGCCGTCGTCGACCACCTCCACCCCGTAGCCGCCCTCGGCCAGCGCGAGCAGCGCCGCCACCGGCACGGTGAGCACGTCGGGACGCTCGGCGGCGGTGAAGGTGACCTCCACCGACGCCTGGTCGTAGCCGGCCAGCTTCGCCGGGTCGGCCACCGACACGGTGACCTCGATCTTCGTCTCCGCCTCGGTGGACTGCCCGCCGGCGCCACCGGTGCCGGCGTCGATCACGGTCTGCACCGTCTCGACCTTCCCGGCCACCGGCTCGCCGTCGGGCAGGCTGACGGAGACCGCGCCGCCCTTCTTAGCCAGCCGCTGGTCGTCGACCTCCAGCTCCACCGTGACCAGCCGGCTGGTCCCGGTGTACGTCAGCACCCCCTGACCCGGCTGCGCCGCGTCCCCGGGAGCCGCCTGGTGGCTCTCCACCCGGACCGCGCCGGCCGCGTAGACGATCCGGCCCGGCTCGACCCGGCCGGTCTCGGCCAGCCCCAGGTCCTCCTGCCACTGCCGGACCGCGTCGGCGGTGCTGCCGGTGTACTCGTCGTCGACCGTGAACCCGTCGTGGCCGAGCGCCCGCAGGTTCCGTTCGAACTGCTCGACGTCCGCCCCCTCCACGCCGGGCTGGAGCACCCGGTACGCCGGCAGCGACCCGTAGAGCAGCACCACCGGGTCGTTGTCCACGGCGTAGAGCCGCCCGCCCCGCTTCACCGTCGCACCGGTGTCCGGCAGGGCGGTGATCGTCCCGGCGAGCCGGGCGGTGGCGGTGCGGGTGGTGCCGTACCCCAGCTCGCCGTCGACCGTCCGGGCGTCGGTCAGCGTCTGCCGGGTGACCGTGGCGGTGGCCGGCGGGGCGGTGTCGGCGGCGGCGGTGCTCCGGTCGGTCCCGCCGAAGCCGACCGCGGCGGCGACCCCGGCGCCGGCCGCGACCACGACGGCGGCGGCCACCGCGACCGTCCGGAACCGGCGAGCGCTCACCGTGCGGCCCCGGCGATCTTCGGCGCGTACTGCCGGCACTTCTCCATCGCGGCCTTCACCTTCGGGTCCTTGACGTTCACCACGTCGAGCCGCAGTTGGATGCCGCCCTCCGCGGACGGGTCCGGGAACTCGGGCACGCCGTTCTCCCGCATGCAGGCGGCGAACTTGCGCAGCCGTTCCACCTGCTCCGGGTCGAGCTTCCGCTTCTCCCCACCGTTGGGCAGGTGCTGCCGGCACTTCTCCATGGCCGCCTGCACCTTCGCCGGGTCGGTCTTCCCGTCGAACCGGAACAGCCGGCCGCCGCCCGGCTCCGGGTCCGGCACCTCGACCCCGTTCTCCCGCATGCACTCGGTGAACTTCAGCTGCCGTTCCTCGTCGCTGAGCTGCGCGGCGGCGGAGGCCGGCACCGGTTCGGCACCACCGGCCCCGCCCGCCGTCGCCACCGCCGGCTCGTCGCCCGACCCGCCGCAGCCGGCGACGGCCAGGGCGAGCAGCAGCGGCACCGCGAGTAGTCCTCGTCGCATGACACGCTTCCTCTCCGGGCCCGGCGGAAGCCGCCGGGCGTTTCCCGATGGGCCCGACGGAAGCCGCCGGGCATCCCCCGATCCGCCCGGCGGTCCGCCGGGCGTCCCGGTCAGTCGACGACAAGGGGCGTATCCCGGGCGTAACCGTCGGCGTTAACGGCGGCGTTATCCGGGGGCGGGGCACCATTGGCGGGTGAGGGTGCTGGTGGTGGAGGACGAGAGCCTGCTCGCGGAGAGCATCGCCGAGTGGCTGCGCCGGGAGGCGTTCGCGGTGGACGTCGCGTACGACGGCGACGCGGCGCTGGAACGGCTCGGCGTCAACGACTACGACGTGGTCGTCCTCGACCGGGACCTGCCGGTGGTGCACGGCGACGAGGTGTGCCGGGCGATCGTCGACAGCGGCGGGGAGACCCGGGTGCTGATGCTCACCGCGGCGGCGGCCGTACGGGAGCGGGTGGCCGGCCTGGCGCTCGGCGCCGACGACTACCTGACCAAGCCGTTCGCCCTGGTCGAACTCTCCGCCCGGGTGCACGCGCTGAGCCGGCGGACCCGCCGGGCCGCGCCACCCACGCTGGCCCGGGCCGGCATCGTGCTCGACCCGGGCCGCCGGGAGGTGCACCGGGACGGCCGGTACGTGCCGCTGTCCCGCAAGGAGTTCGCCGTGCTGGTCGAGCTGCTGCGCGCCGACGGCGCGGTGGTCTCCGCCGAGGAGCTGCTGGAGCGGGCCTGGGACGAGCACATCGATCCGTTCACCAACGTGGTCCGGGTCACCGTGATGAAGCTGCGCCGCAAGCTGGGGGACCCGCCGGTGGTCGAGACCGTGCCCGGTGTGGGATACCGGATCCCGTGAAGCGCCTCTCGCTGCGGGCCCGGCTGACCCTGATCTACGGCGGCCTCTTCCTGGCCGCCGGGCTGGTCCTGCTCGCGGTCACCTACGTGCTGGTCGAGCAGCGCACGGCCCAGCCGTTCGGGGTGGCGCTGCGCGACGTCAAGCCGGTCGTGCAGGGGGTGGAGACCAAGCTCAACGGCGTGCAGGCCGAACAGCTGCGGCTGCTGGTCAACAAGGCCCAGGACGACGCCCGGGACCAGACGCTGTACTCGCTGCTCACCCAGGGCGGCATCGCGCTGGTCCTGGTCTCCGTGGTGGCCATCGGGTTCGGCTGGCTGGTCGCCGGCCGGGCGCTGCAACCGCTGCACCAGATCACCGGGACCGCCCGCCGGATCGCCGGCGCCGACGTGGCCGGACGCGGGCTGCACGAACGCATCTCGCTCTCCGGCCCCCGGGACGAGGTCCGCGAGCTGGCGGACACCTTCGACGAGATGGTGGAGCGGCTGGACCGCTCGTTCGACGGGCAGCGCCGGTTCGTCGCGAACGCCTCGCACGAGCTGCGTACGCCGCTGGCGCTCAACCGCTCGCTGATCGAGCTGGCCGTCACCCGGCCCGGCGCGTCCGAGGACGTCCGCCGGCTGGGCGAGTCGCTGCTCGCGGTGAACGAGCGGCACGAGCGGCTGATCGACGGGCTGCTCACCCTGGCCGACTCGGAGAACGAGCTGGCCGCCCGGTCCCGGGTCGATCTGGCCGAGGTGGCCGCGCACGTCGTCGACCAGGCGGTCCGGGCGGCCGACGGGCCGGCGGTGACCCGGGAGCTGGCGGCGGCGCCGGTGACCGGCGATCCGGTGCTGCTGGAGCGGCTCACCACCAACCTGGTGGAGAACGCGCTGCGGCACAACCTGCCGTCCGGCGGGTCGGTCGGGATCAGCACCGGCCTGCTGGCCGGCCGGGCGACGCTGACCGTGCGCAACACCGGCCCGGTGGTGCCCGGCTACGACGTGGAGACCATCTTCGAGCCGTTCCGCCGGCTCTCCGGCGAGCGGGTCGGCGGCGGGCGCGGGTTCGGCCTGGGGCTCTCCATCGTCCGGGCGGTGGCCCGGGCGCACGGCGGAACGGTCACGGCCCGGCCCCGCGACGGCGGCGGGCTGGTGGTCACCGTCGAGCTGCCGGCCGCCTGACGCTCGCCGGCCGCCCGATGCTCGCCGGCCGCCCGACGCTCAGCGGAAGAAGGCGCGCAGCAGCGCGGCGCTCTCGGTTTCCAGGACCCCGCCGTAGACCTCCGGCCGGTGGTTGAGACGGCGGTCGCGCAGCACGTCCCAGAGCGAGCCGGCCGCCCCGGTCTTCGGCTCCCAGGCGCCGAAGACCACCGTGGCGACCCGGGCCAGCACCAGCGCGCCCGCGCACATGGTGCACGGTTCGAGGGTGACCACCAGCGTGCAGCCGTCGAGCCGCCACCGGCCCAGCCGCTGCGCGGCCCGGCGCAGCGCGAGCACCTCGGCGTGCCCGGTCGGGTCGCCGGTCAGCTCCCGCTCGTTGCGCCCGACCGCCAGCTCGGTCCCGTCCGGGCCGTAGAGCACCGCGCCGACCGGGATGTCGTCCGCACCGGCGTCGCCGTCGGGGCCGGCGGAGGCGGGGCCGGTCACCGCCACCTCCAGGGCCCGGCGCATCCACACCTCGTGGCGCTGCCGGCGGCCGGCCCCGTCCGGGTCGGCCAGCCCCTCGTCCGCGCCCGGCCCGACCCGCCCGGCCCGGCCGGGCGTCGGCTGCCCCGGGCGTACGGTCTCCAGCGCGGGGTCGGTGGCGTCGGCCGGCTCGCCGCCGTGCGGCAGGATCGGCTCCCCGCCGCCCGCCGGCACCGGCCACGGCCCGGACGGATCAGACCTCACGCAGTTCCTCGACCTCGTCGGCGCAGCCGAGCACCTGGCACACCTCGGCGGTGACGTCGGCCGGCATCATCCCCTCGTGCGCGCAGAGGGCGAGCAGCTTCTGCGCGGAGATGCCCAGGTCGGCGAGGATGTCCGCGTCGCCCACCGGGTCGGCCTCCGGGTCGACCGCGGGCTGTTCGGAGTCCTCGCCGGCGGCGGGCCGCGCCTCCTCGGTGTCGTCCAGCCCGGTGACCGACGCCTTCAGGTCGCCCACCAGCAGGGCGCCCAGCCGCGACTCCTCCGCGTACGCCGAGTCGGAGCCGAACACCCGCAGGTCCTCCCCCTCGTCCAGGCGCAGGATCACCAGGTAGGTGTCGTCCGCCTCGACGAAGAGCAGCGACAGGTCGGCGTCGGGATCGACGTCGCGCAGCCGTTCGGCGACCTCGTCGATGTCGGTGACGCCGCGCAGGCTCACCTCGGCGGCCGTCCAGCCGCTCTCGTCTCGCACCACGGCCGCAGCGAAGTACGACACGGTCCCCCCAAGTTGCCTCGGCACAGCACGCCGACTCGTTACGCGTGCACGTTAGCCGGTCGGGTCGGCAGGCGACCGGTCAACGCCCCGACGGACCGGTCATTCCTGGGAAACTCGGCTCGCCGGATCAGCCGGCGATGCGCCGGCGGGTGGCGATCAGCTGCCGGAGCCGCTCGGAGCGCGCCCGCTGCGGCCGCTCGCGCTGGCGTACCGCCCGGGCACCCGCCAACTCGGCAAGGAGCTGCAGGCGGCGGCGGCTTCGGTCGGGATCGAGCCGCGGAGTGGTCCAGGCCATACCGCCGAGAGTGCTCCAGTGACTGTGGCCACGTCAAGCCGGGATTCGCTGCGCAGCCAGCCCGCGACGGAGCGCAGCCGGCGAGGGTTCACCAGAGCGGCCAGTTGCCGGTCCCCGCCCAACGCGCCGCCACGATCGCGGCGGCGATGCTCCACCCGCCGCCGGTGACGATCGCGACGCCGGCGGCCACCCCCCGGTCGCCGAACCGGACCAGGGCCAGGGCGGCCAGCCAGGCCAGCGCGCCGGCGACCAGGGTCCACCAGGCGTAGCCGGCGACGCTCCTGCCGATCAGCCCGAAGAGCAACAGCCAGACCGTCGCCGCGGCGCCGCCGAGGGCGACGCCCGCGCCGGTGACCGGGTGCGGCTCGCGGTAGGTGGGCCGGGGCGGCGGCCCGGCCGGAAAGAGCCCCGAGGGGGTACGCGGCAGCGCGCGGGGCCCGGCGTCCGGGCCGGGCGGGTAGGCGGGTGGAGTCGTCACGACGTACCTCCCCGGCGACGGTTCGTCCTCACCGTACCCACTCTGCCAGGATGACCGGATGTCCTCGTCGACGATCGGGCGCCGCCGGGCGTACGCCGTCCTGCTGGTGCTCGTGCCGGCGTTGGCCGCCGGCTGCGCGACGAGCCGTCCGGTGCCCGGTGGTACCCCACCCACCGGTGGCGCCGGCTGGGCCACCGGCGGACAGCCGTCGGCCGCGCCGGCCACCCCGGCCCCGGCCACCGCCGGCCCGTCGACCGCCCCCACCCGCACCGGGCTGCGGCACGTCTTTCCGGTACGCGCGAAGAACGTCGCCTACCACCCGACCCACTCCGGGTACCCGGGCACGGACATCTTCGCCGACTGCGGGGAACCGGTCGTGGCGGTCACCGACGGCACGATCCTTGAGGTCAGCCGGGTGGACCGGTTCGACAAGCGGGGGCCGCTCGGGCCGTACAACGGCGGGTTGTCGGTGTCGCTGCTCGGCGACGACGGGGTGCGGTACTACGGCTCGCACCTGCGCGTGGTGGCCGGGGGCATCGACCCCGGGGTGCGGGTCCGCGCCGGGCAGCGGCTCGGCGAGGTGGGCCGGACCGGCAACGCGAACAACGTCTGCCACCTGCACTTCGGCATCTCGCCACCGTGCCCGGGGCGGGACGGCTGGTGGATCCGTCGGGGCGTGGTCTGGCCGGCGCGCTACCTCGACTCGTGGCGGCGCGGCGGCAACCGCGAACCGGCCGCCGAGGTGGCCGCGTGGCACCGCAGGCACGGCTGCCCGGAGGCGCCCGCCAGCCGCTGACCGCGGGGCGGCCCGGCCGGTCCCGGGGCCGGTGATTGGCGGCATCCGCGCGTCGCCGGCCGGAAACATTGACGCAAGTCTTGCCGTTCGGTTAACGTCCCGCGTCAAGAGAGCGCTCTCTGAGTCAACTTTCTTCACAATTCCGACTCAGCACCGGGTCCGGACCGACCGGCGCCCGGCGCGATGGGAGGCACCGTGACACCTCCTGCGTCACCCCGTCCCTGGGCCCTGGCGGCGGCCACCGCCCTGGCCCTCGTCGTCGGCGGCCTGGCCGTCGTCGCCACCACCCCCGCCCGGGCCGCCACCGTCGGCGCCGGCAGCTACACCACCACCCCGGTCGGCCCGCTCCCCTCCGGCTGCGGCCAGCTCGCCGGCAACCCCCGGCAGTTCGTCACAGCCGACGCGCCCGCCGGGGCCGTCCCCACCAACGACTGGTGGTCGTCGCTGCTGTT
This sequence comes from Micromonospora sp. R311, assembly GCF_056780015.1. Classification (NCBI taxonomy): domain Bacteria; kingdom Bacillati; phylum Actinomycetota; class Actinomycetes; order Micromonosporales; family Micromonosporaceae; genus Micromonospora; species Micromonospora sp. R311. Next base: position 28,334 of record NZ_JBSWCE010000008.1, on the reverse strand, counting down.
CAAGCGCACCGACTGCGCGTTCAGCGAGCCGCTGCACGCCCACCCGCTCTCCTACGACACGTTCACCGACGGTCTCGGCTTCTCGGCCAACTCCACCCCGGCCATCAGCGGCACCGCCACCGGCGTCGGCGAGTTCCACTACCCGTATGTGCAGGACCTCCGGGTCGGGGTGGCCGGGCTGGCGGCGCCGGTGGTCCGGGTCGCCGGCTGGTCCGACTGGACGGTCACCCCGCACTGGAGCGACGGCACCCGGACCCTGCGGGCCACCATCGGGCACGGCCTGCCGTTCGCCTACTTCCAGGCCACCGGCGGGGACGCGGTGCTCACCACGACCGGCACCCCGGCGGTCTGGTCCAACAGCGGCGCCACCATCGGCTTCACCGTCAACGGCCACGACTACGTCGGCTACGCCCCGACCGGCGCGAGCTGGACGGTCGCCGGCGGGCGCATCTCGTCCACGCTGGCCGGCCGCGGCTACTTCTCGGTGGCGCTGCTGCCCACCACGCCGCAGACCGGCGCGGCGGAGCGGGCCGGGCTCGCCACCACCTTCGGCACGTACGCCCACGCCCACGTCACCGGCACCCGCCTGTCGTACGCCTACGCGCCGGCGACCAGCACGGTCACCACCACGTACGCGTTCACCACCACGCCCCGGGAGGGCACCGCCACCCGGACCGTGGTGAGCCTCTACCCCCACCAGTGGAAGTCGCTGACCGGCTCCACCCCGATCACGCAGACCTACCCGTCCGCCCGGGGCCGGATGAAGGTGCTCACCGGCGTCGGCGAGTTCCGCACCGCGATGACCTTCCACGGGGTGCTGCCCGAACTCCCGGCCGTCGGCGCCGGCGGCGGCGCCGACCTGGAGACGCTTCGCGCGCACCTGGCCGCCGTCCGGGGCAACCCGATGGACCAGCGCGGCGGCGACACCTACTGGACCGGCAAGGGACTCGGCCGGGCCGCCCGGATCGCCGAGGTGGCCGACCTGGTCGGCGACACCGCCACCCGGGACGCCGCGCTGAACGCCATCCGCGGCACGCTCACCGACTGGTTCACCGCGCCGGCCGGCAAGACCGCGCGGGTCTTCTACTACGACCGGAACTGGGGCACGCTGATCGGCTACCCCGCCTCGTACGGCTCCGACCAGGAACTCAACGACCACCACTTCCACTACGGCTACTTCATCGCGGCCGCCGCCACCCTGGCCAAGTTCGACCCGCGCTGGGCCGCCGACGACCAGTACGGCGGCATGGTCGACCTGCTCATCCGGGACGCCGACAACTACGACCGCGCCGACACCCGCTTCCCGTACCTGCGCGACTTCGACATCTACGCCGGCCACGACTGGGCCTCCGGGCACGGCTCGTTCGGCGCGGGCAACAACCAGGAGTCGTCGTCCGAGGGGATGAACTTCGCCAACGCGCTGATCCAGTGGGGCCAGGTCACCGGCGATCCGGCCGTCCGGGACGCCGGGATCTTCCTCTGGACCACCCAGGCCGCCGCGATCCAGGAGTACTGGTTCGACGTCGGCGACCAGAACTTCCCGGCCGCGTTCGGGCACTCGACCGTCGGCATGGTGTGGGGCGACGGCGGCGCGTACGCCACCTGGTTCAGCGCCGAGCCGGAGATGATCCAGGGCATCAACCTGCTGCCGGTCACCGGCGGGCACCTCTACCTCGGCCACCACCCGGCCTACGTGCGGGTCAACTACGCCGAGCTGGTCCGCAACAACAACGGCCCGCCGAGCGTGTGGCAGGACATCCTCTGGCAGTTCCAGGCGCTCGGCGACGCCGACGCCGCGCTGGCCAACCTGCGGGCCAACCCCGGCTACACCCCGGAGGAGGGCGAGAGCCGGGCGCACACGTTCCACTGGATCCGCAACCTGGCCGCGCTCGGCACCGTCGACACCGGCGTCCGGGCGGACCACCCGCTGGCCGCGGTCTTCAACCGCAACGGCGCGCGGACGTACGTGGCGGCCAACCCGAGCGCGTCACCGCTGACGGTGACCTTCTCCACCGGCACCACGCTGGTCGTGCCGCCCGGCCGGACGGCGACCACCGGCGCGCACACCTGGAGCGGCGGCAGCGCCGGCGGTGACGTACCGCCGACGACGCCACCGCCCACCACCCCGCCGCCGACGACGCCCCCGCCCGGCACGCCGGACTCGCCGGTGCGGTACCTGCTTCCCGGCGGCGGCCTGGCGGCGGCCGGCACTCCGGCGACCGTCACGGTGGCCGGCGCCAACGGCGCCAACCACGACGGCACGCCGAGCAACCCGCAGGTGTTCACCGCCACCGGCCTGGACCTGACGTACGGCGGCGGGCAGACCGGCTTCGACCTGTTCCTCGACGCCGGAACGGCGGTGGGCAACGGGGTGCAGGCCCGGGTCTCCTACGACCTGACCGGCGACGGCTCCTGGGAACGGGTGGAGACGTACCGCTACTTCGCCACCGACCCGGTCCCCGGCTACGAGCACTACACCCAGCAGGTCGGCCTGCGCTCCGCCAGCGGCACGCTGGGCAACCTGGCCGACGGCCGGGTACGGGTCGAGGTCTGGTCGGCGATCGGCACCAACCCGAGCACCCTCGGCATCGGCGACCGGTCCGTCGTCCGGCTGCCGTACTCCTGAGCACGCCCGCCGCGCCGCCGGTCGTCCCGCGACCGGCGGCGTCCGGGTAGGTTCCAGGGAATGAGCGCCCGGGACCCCATCGCCGACCTGCGCCGGATCGCGTTCCTGCTGGAACGGGCCAACGAGGCCACCTACCGGGTCCGCGCGTTCCGCTCGGCGGCCAAGGCGCTGGCCGCGCTGCCCGCCGCCGAGGTGGCCGAGCGGGCCCGGGCGGGCTCGCTCACCGAGCTGGCCGGGGTCGGCGACGTGACCGCCCGGTGCGTCGCCGAGTCACTCGCCGGGGAGGAGCCGGTCTACCTGCGCCGGCTGGTCGCCACCGAGGGTAGCGACCTGGACGCCGCGGCGACCGACCTGCGCACCGCGCTGCGCGGCGACTGCCACACCCACTCCGACTGGTCCGACGGCGGCTCGCCGATCGAGGAGATGGCGCTCGCCGCCGTCGAGCTGGGCCACGAGTACCTGGTGCTGACCGACCACTCGCCCCGGCTGAAGGTGGCCCGGGGGCTGACCGCGGACCGGCTGCGCCGCCAGCTCGACCACGTCGAGCAGGTCAACGCGGCGCTGCCCGCGGGCTTCCGGATCCTCACCGGGATCGAGGTGGACATCCTCGCCGACGGTTCGCTGGACCAGGACGAGGAGCTGCTGGCCCGGCTCGACGTGGTGGTCGGTTCGGTGCACAGCGGCCTGAACGACGAACGGTCGAAGATGACCCGGCGGATGCTGGCCGCGGTCGCCAACCCGCATCTGGACATCCTCGGCCACTGCACCGGGCGGATGGTGTCGTCGCGGCCGGCCGGGGTGACCGGTCCGGGCGACCGCGGGCACCGGGCGCGGACCCGGAAGGAGAGCGACTTCGACGCCGACGCGGTCTTCGCGGCCTGCGCCGAGCACGGCGTCGCCGTCGAGATCAACTCGCGGCCGGAGCGGCAGGACCCGCCGAAGCGGCTGATCCGCCGGGCGCTGGAGGCCGGCTGCCTGTTCGCCATCAACACCGACGCGCACGCCCCGGGCCAGCTGGACTGGCAACGGTTCGGCTGCGAGCGGGCGGCCCGCTGCGGGGTGCCCGCCGACCGGGTGGTCAACGCCTGGCCGGCCGACGAACTGGTGGCCTGGGCCCGGGACCGCCCGGCCCGCTGACCCGCCGGGATTCACCGACGGGCGGCCGCCTCCGCCGCCGGCACGGCCGGGGCGCCGACGCCGACCGGGACGGCCGGGCGACGCCGGCCGACCAGACCCTGTGACACCGCGACGCCGAGGAGCACGACCAGCGCGCCGACCGGCTGGTGCCAGGTGAGCCGCTCGTCGAGCGCCAGGGCGCCGATCAGCACCGCGAAGACCGGGATCAGGTAGGTGACCGTGGAGGCGGTGCTCGCCCCGGCGACCCGGATGTTCCGCATGTTGATCACGAAGGCGATCCCGGTGCCGAGCGCACCGAGCGCCAGCACGCTCGCCACCACCTCGACGGAGAGCTCGGTCGGCACCGGCGGCGCGCCGGCCGCCAGCGGCGCGACCACCGCGAGCTGGGCCGCGGCGAGCAGCAGCTGGGCCGCGGAGAGCGACACCCCGGAGTGCGAGCTGCCCGCGACGAACTTCTTCTGGTACGGGATGGCCACGCCGTAGCAGGCCGCGGCGCCGAAGCACATCAGCTGCCCGGTGAAGTGCGCCCCGCCGACGCCCTCCCAGACGCCGAGCACCACCAGCACGCCGACGAAGCCGAGTGCGAGCCCGACCGCCCGGCGTGCGGTCAGCCGCTCGGTGCGGAAGACCAGCACCGCCAGCGGCAGCACGATCAGCGGGGTGGTGGCGTTCCAGATGCCGGCGAGCATCGACTCGACCCGCTGCTCGCCATAGCCGAACAGGGTGAACGGGATGGCCACACCGAACGCGGCGACCACCGCCAGGTGGGCCCAGACGCGGGGCTCGCGGGGCAGCCGGTCGCGCAGCACGGCCAGCACCACCAGCAGGGTCACCGCGCCGGTCGCGACCCGGTAGAGGGTGAGGTGCAGCGGGTGCAGCTCCTCGACGCCCACCTTGATGAACAGGAAGCTGGAACCCCAGATCGCGGCGAGGGCGACGAAACCGGGCAGCCAGCTGCGCAGCGCGGCCCTGTCAGGAGTGAAGTCCGTTGTCACCCCTGACACTCTGCCGTAGCGGTACGACAAATGTCCCGCGACTTTCGGACGCCGTGTCGACCACCACAGCCGCCCGGCGGGGGAGCGGTGGTCCTCGCCGCGATGTCGTAGACGATTCGGCTCGACAGCGCCGGGGCCGACATACCGCGCCCGCCCGGGAGGCGCCGAGCGCGGACCGGTCGCCCCCGTGAACACGGGCAACACGCTCGACCGCGAGGCCGTCCGGTCACGTAGGGTCGGGGCCGTGGGACGAATCGATGACCTCGCGAACCGGTACGTGGCCGAGTGGGCGCCGCTGAGCCCGACCGGTGCCACCTATGTCGGCATCGCCGGCTACGACGACCAGCTCGACGACCTGTCGCCCGAGGGCTACGCCGCCCGGGCGGAGCTGACCCGACGGACCCTGGCCGACCTGGACGTCACCGAGCCGGACACCGAGGCGGAGCGGACCGCCAAGGAGGCCATGCAGGAGCGGCTCGGCCTCGACCTCGCCCGGTACGAGGCGGGCGAGGCGACCAGCGAGGTCAACGTGATCGCCAGCGGGCTGCACGACATCCGGATGGTCTTCGACCTGATGCCGACCGACGGCGAGGACGCCCGGGCCAACATCGCGGCGCGGTTGAACGGCTTCGCGTCCGCCCTGGAGGGCTACAAGACCACGCTGCGCGAGGCGCTCGCCGCCGGCCAGGTCAGCTCCAAGGTGCAGCTGGTCGAGGTGGCCAAGCAGTGCGACACCTGGGTCGACCCGAACGGCGACAACTTCTTCCACGGCCTGGTCGAGCGGCTGGGCGCCGACGGCAGCGTCGGCGCCGAGCTGCGCCGGGGCGCGGCGGCCGCCACCGCGGCGACCGCCGAGTTCGGTCAGTTCCTCCGTACCGAGCTCGCCCCGCACGGCCGGGAGAAGCAGGCCGCCGGGCGGGAACGCTACGAGCTGGCCTCGCAGTACTTCCTCGGCGCCAAGGTGGACCTGGACGAGACGTACGCCTGGGGTTTCGCCGAGCTCGCCCGGCTGGAGGCCGAGATGCGGGCGGTCGCGGCCCGCATCGTCGGCCCCGGCGCGAGCATCGACGACGCCGTGGCGGCGCTGGACGCCGACCCGGCCCGCACCATCAAGGGCAAGGAAGCGTTCCGGGACTGGATGCAGGCGCTCGCCGACAAGGCGATCAGCGAGCTGCACGGCACCCACTTCGACATCCCGGAGCAGGTCCGGCGGATCGAGTGCTGCCTCGCCCCGACCAGCGACGGCGCCATCTACTACACCGGGCCGAGCGAGGACTTCTCCCGGCCGGGGCGGATGTGGTGGGCGGTGCCGCAGGGCATCACCGACTTCTCCACCTGGCGCGAGGTGACCACGGTCTACCACGAGGGCGTGCCCGGCCATCACCTCCAGGTCGCCCAGACCGCCGTCCGGGCCGACCTGCTCAACCGCTGGCAGCGGCTGCTCTGCTGGGTGTCCGGGCACGGCGAGGGCTGGGCGCTCTACTCCGAGCGGCTGATGGACGAACTGGGCTACCTGGAGGACCCGGGCGACAAGCTCGGCATGCTCGACGGGCAGGCGATGCGGGCAGCCCGGGTGATCGTCGACATCGGCATGCACCTCGAACTGGAGATCCCGCAGGACAACCCGTTCGGCTTCCACCCCGGCGAGCGCTGGACGCCGGAGCTGGGCTGGGAGTTCATGCGGGCACACTGCCGGGTGCCGGACGAGAACCTGCGCTTCGAGCTGAACCGGTACCTGGGCTGGCCGGGGCAGGCCCCGTCGTACAAGGTGGGCGAGCGGATCTGGCTCCAGGCCCGGGAGGAGGCGAAGGCCCGCAAGGGCGCCGACTTCGACCTCAAGGAGTTCCACCGGCAGGCGCTCGACCTCGGCGCGCTCGGGCTCGACCCGCTGCGCAAGGCACTCGCCCGGCTGTGAGGCCGGGAGCCGGCGGCACCCGCTCGGGTGCCGCCGGCTCGGCGAGCCGGTGGTGGGGAGTTCAGTCCAGGGTGAGCTTGAGCGTCGGCCGCGCGGTCAGCGTGTCGCAGGTGACGAAGGCCAGGTCCATCGCCGGTTCGGTGAACGTGATCGGGATCGGCGACGTGATCGGGATGCCGTCCGGCAGCGGCAGGTCCGGGGTGAGCGTGACCTTGATGCCGAGGATCCGCCCGACGAAGCGGGTGGCGTAGAAGGCGACGTCGCCGCGGACGGTCAGCTGGTTGGTGGCGAAGCGCAGGGTCCGGCCGGCCGGGCCGGGCGAGCGGAGCAGGAAGTCGTCGGTGACGGCCCGGTCCATGCTGAACTTCAGCGCCCGGAGCGTGCCGTCGTCGGTCGGCAGGTCGACGATCCCCTCGAAACGCAGGCCGCTCATCGTCACCTTGGAGCCGGTCAGCTTCGAGGGCGTCGCCGCCACCACCGCCTGCCCCGGCTCGGCCGCGATCCGCGGCAGTGGCTCGCCCGCCTCGACCTTGCCGGGGGCGCCGGGCTTCGGCGTCGCGCAGGCCCGGCCGGGAGTGGTGGATCGGGGGGTGGCGCTCGGCCGGGCGGTGGGCGTCCCGGTCGGCGTCGGGCTCGGCGCGGGCTCCGCCTCGTCGTCGTCCCCGCCGAACAGGTCACCGAGCCCGTCCAGGATGTCGGTGATGATGTTGCCGCCCGACCTCGTCTCCGGTCTGGGCGAGGGCGACGCGCTCGGCGCGGTCGGGGTCGGTTTCGCCCCACCCGACGTGCCGGTCGGCGCCGGCCGGGTCGGGCAGGCGGGCGCCGCGTCCACCGGCGCCGGGCCGGGCGCCGCGAGCGACGCGGCCTGCGCCGCCCCCGAGCCGGGCCCGGTGAGCGCCACCGCGGCGGAGAGCCCGAGCAGCAACGGCAGCACCGCGTAGAGCCGGGGGTCCCGTTGCCCCGGCAGGGTCGCAGCGCCGTCCGCGGCCACCGGCTCGTCCGCGGGCGGCTCGCCCGCGGGCGGCTCGTCCGCGGGTGGCTCGCCGGCGGGCGGCTCGGCTGCCGCCGGGGTGGGCGACCCGTCGCCGGCCGACCGGGTGCCCGGGACCCAGGCGAAGCCGAGGGCGGCGCCGACCATGCCGAGCAGCAGGCCGACGAAGAAGCCGCCGAGGTTGACCCCGATCAGCGAGAAGACCGCGGTCACCGAGGCGACGACGGCATAGAAGAGCCGCTGCTGGGGGCTGAACCACATCAGCAGGCCGCAGGCCACCAGGATGGTGGGGATCAGCCAGGAGAGAAAGCCGGTCGGTCCCATCTGGAAGGAGAGACCGCCCAGCGACATCTGGGTGGTGCCGAAGATCTCCAGGCCGGCCAGCGCGGTCAGCAGGCCGCCCCAGAAGGGCCGGGCCCGCCGCCAACGGCGGAACCGGCGCCACGCCTCGCTGAGCCGGCCGGGCCGGGCGGGCTGCGGTTCGGCGGTTGTCACGTACGCCTCCTGCCAGGGCTGAGGAAATTGCGGCGGGGAACGGGCCCGCGGCGGACGCCCGCCGCGGGCCCGGGGTCAGCTCAGAAACATTCCTTGGCGTTCGCGCCGACGTTCACCCGCAGGTCGAGGCCGGTGAGGGTGAAGGTGCCGGCGTGGGTGGAGCGGGCCACCTGCTTCAGGTCCTTGATGACGATGGTGTCGGACTGCTGCCCGAACGCCTTCCTGTCGCCCTTGGCGCCCTCCGGGCCGCCCTTGAGCGTGGCGGCGTCCTGCCCGATGTTGATGTTCTTGAACTCGGCGTCGCCCTGCAGCGAGTCCATGTCGATGAGCAGGCCGCTGGCCACGGCGGGCTTGCCGCCGCCACCGGCGTTGATGGTGAGCACCACCGGCGCGCCCGGCACCTTCACCGACTGGCAGAGGTCGTAGAGCTTGGCGTTGCGGATGCCGGAGACGGCCACCGGGTGCCGGGTGCCGTCCGACTCCTCGACGACGCCGCCGTACTGGACGAAGCCCTCGCCGCGCAGTTCCGAGGCGGAGACCTTGAACGTCTGGCCGGAGACGGCGAACGAGGCGGCGATCGCCCCGTTGGCCATGCCGAAGACGATCGCGCCGGCGACGGCCGTCGCGGGCACCATCATGGCGGCGAAGCGCCGCCACCGGGTACGACCCGGGTTCTCGATCCGATCCTGCACGTGCTCCTCCTCGGGGGGTGTCGCGGCGGTGGCCGGCCGGCGGAGGTGAGGGGGCCCCGCACCGGGCCCCGCTCTGCTACCGGCGGGTAACGAGCGTGCCGATGATGGTGCACCTACGGCGGCGTAGGTCACAAGGCCCGGGCTACCTGCCGGTAACACGGAGGCGACGAGCCGAGGTGGCGCGATGACGGAACGTCAATGCTGGCAGCCCGGGGATCATCCGATACGACACCAAAGCCGGCACAGGATCTCGGCACCACCACACTCCGTAGCTCCTCATTGACCGATTACAATAAGGTAACGGATGTAAAGTGGCGGTCGCGGGACTGTCGGCCCGCGGACCTGTCGCCGCCGGGAAACCCGGGCGACCGGCACAAAAACGCCGCGGGGTGGGCCGGAAACCGGTCCACCCCGCGGCGTTGCCGCGCTGGCGTCAGCGCTTCTCGACCTCGTCCTGTGCCGGACGCTGGATCGGCACCGTGGGGTCGTCGGACCTCCAGTTGGTCGAGGCGGGCGGGATCTCGTCGCTGAGCGGCCCACCCTCCCGGTCGTCGTCGCGCACCGCCGGCTGGTCCACCCGGGTCGGCGCGGTGTCCACCCGGTGACGCGCCTCGGCCGCCGGCGCGGCCGCGCCCCGGCGGGCCACCAGCAGGCCACCGATCATCAGCAGCAGGCCGAGCACGGCCAGCCCGATGGGGGCGTACAGCCCGAGGATGGTGAGCTGGCTCCGGCTGTCCTTGGCCCGGTCGACCGACGCCGTGACGGTGGCGTCGTTGTAGCTGAAGTCCGCGTCCAGCAGGGTCACCGGGGAGCCGACGTCGGGCACCAGGGTCTTGCGCTGCACCTCGCGCACGTTCACGTACGACCCGGTGACCGGGTCGACCCAGACCGTCCGGGTGTTGCTGTAGGTGATCTTCCCCTGGGTCGCGCCGGGGGCGAGCGCCCCGAGCAGCAGCCCGACCCGGTCGGCGGCGAGGTTGAGCTCCTGGTCGGTGATCACCTGCTCGAACTTGTACGCCTCGAGACCCTTGACGTCCTCGGTCCCCTTGAACTCGGCCGGCCGCGCCTGCCGCAGGTCACGGTCGAAGATGTCGTAGTTCCGCTTCTCGGTGCCGAACGGGAACTTGTAGACCTGGCCGGCGAACGCCACCTTCTCCCGCGTCCCGGTGTCGTCGAGGAACTGGCCCTCCCAGTCGACCGCCGCTCCGGAGACCCGGTCCAGCGCCAGCTCGGCACCGTACGCGCTGACCAGCTCCTTGGTCTGGGTCCAGTCGACGGTCTGGCCGACCGTCCAGACCACCGTGTCGTCCTCGAGGTTGCCGGTGAGGCTGGCGGTCTGCTTCCGGTTCGGCGTGACCAGGACGGTGGACCGGAGGTCACCCTGGTTGATCTTGATCTGGCCGCTGCTGATCTGGAGGAAGGTCGCACCCTTCGCCTCGGCGACGGACGTCGAGGGTTCCAGATCGTAGGGCAGCTTGGTCATCGCGGGTTTGACGACGAACACCAATCCGGCGGCCAGCGCCAGGAGCAGTACGCCGCCACCGAACAGCACGGCACCTATGGCGCGGTGCTTCATGATTCCTCCCTGGAGGAGCTAGTTTCGCCGCTGTCGATCAGAGATGTGGCCGCGAGGTTACTACTTGGTCACATAGCAACGCGACCCCCGGTCAGTTCTGTTTTTTCGGCCGCAGCGGCCGGTTCCGCGCCGGTCCGCCGCAGGACGAGCAGGAAGTTCCACGCCGCGATCTCCCGGACCCCGGGCAGCCGGATGACCCACCGGCCCCACCACGGGTGGTAGCGGGGCAGGGCGTCCAGCACCTCGACCCCGTCGCAGCCCCGGGCCCAGCGCAGCGTGTCGCCGATCGAGGTGGGGAAGAGCGTCTCGCGGTAGCGGTTCTTCGGCGGCCGGCCCGTCTTGCGCTGGTAGCGGCGCCGGGCCCGGTCGCCGCCGAGGTAGTGCCAGGGCGCCGTCTCGTGGCCGCCCCACGGCGAGAGCCAGGGCGTGAACGACACGAAGAGGAGACCACCGGGGCGGGTGACCCGGACCATCTCGTCCAGCATGCGCTCGGGCGCCGAGACGTGTTCCAGCACGTTGGACGAGAAGGCCACGTCCACGCCGGCGGTGCGCACGGGCAGCGCGGTGCCGCTGCCGCGCAGCATGCCGGCGGACTCGCCGGCGGCAGAGAAGTCGCCGACGTCCGGGTCGAGCCCGACGTAGCAGGCCCCGGCCGCGCGGAAGGCGGCGGCGAAGTAACCCGGGCCGCCGCCGACGTCGAGCACGGTCCGCCCGGCGAGCGCCGTGTAACCGGCGACCTGGCGGACCGAGTCCTCGGCCAGCAGTCCGTAGAACCGGTCCGGATCGGTCTGCTCGACCAGGAACGCCCGGAACAGGGCCACCGAACGGCCCAGCGTGGCGAACCGCCGCCGGGCCGCCCGACCGGCCGCCCCCTCGTGTGCTGCGCTCATCGCGCCACCGTCCCGTTCTCGTCCTGGTCGCTCGGCGGATCGCCCGCCTGATCGTCGTGCCGCTCGTCGGCGGCGTCCGTCGGCCGGGCCGGGACGGCCGGCGGCGTGCCCGGCACCGGCACCACCGCCGCGACCACCGCGCCGATCGCGACGAGCATCGCCGCCTGCACCCACGTGCCGTACGTCCACTCCTGGCCGTGGCCCTGCAACCGCCCGGCCACCGCGACCGCCGTGGCGACGCTCAGCCCGCCGAGCACCACCACCGGCAGCGCCCGCACCGCGAACTGCCGCAGCAGCATGGCGGCCAGCACGATCGCCACCGGCAGCACCCCGCCCAACGCGGCGAGCAGCACGACCAGTACCACGCCGACCGTCCACGCCGGACCCTCCGCCGGTGTCCCGACGTCGGCGGTGACGCGCCGGCGGACCGGTACGGCGGCGAGCAGCAGCACCGCCAGCGCGGTCAGCGCACCGACGCCCAGCCCGGTCCGGTACGTGCGGTCCGGCGCGAAGGCGAGTCGCACCTCGGCGGCTTCCCCGGCCGGCAGCAGCCAGGCCTGTTGCCAACCGTCCACCCGGGTAGGCGTCAACGGCCGGCCGGCCACGGTGGCCGTCCACCCCGGGTTCGCGTTCTCCGGCACCACCAGCAGCGCCGCGGCACCCGCGGCGACCCGGACCCGACGGTCGGTCGGGTGCCAGTCGAGCACGGTCACCTCGCGGTTCCGGGGCGCGGCAGCGGCGGCGGCCGGCCGCAGCGTGGCGTCCTGCACGAGGAAGCCGGCCGACGGCGAGGTCGCCAGCCGGTGGCCGCCGGCCGGCAGGTCGACCGCCGCACCGGTGGCGCCGCAGACGGTCACCGGCACCGGCCGGCCGGCCAGCACGTCCCCGAGAGTGGTGCGCACCTCGGTGTCGTAGCGGTACCCGGCCAGCTCGACGGCGGGGCCGGTGCCGCACCGCTCGACCACGGGGGTGCCCCCGGCGAGCGGGCGGAGCAGGTCCGCCAGGGCCGGGATCGCCACCTCGGCGATGCCCGCGGTGGCGGTCCAGCCGTTGCCCCGCCGGTCGGCGATCCGCCCGGCCGTCTCACGCACCACGATCTCGATCCGGTCCGTCCGGACGGCCGGGAAGCGGACCGTGCCGTCCGGACCCACCGGCAGCTCCCGGCTCCGTCCCGGCGTGCGCACCTCCACCCGGGTGGGCGCCGAGCCGACCGGCGACTCGGCGGCGGCCAGGCGCAGCTCGCCGATCCTGCGCTGCCCGGACCAGCGCAACCGCAGGGTGGGGCTCAGGTCGCCGATGTCGGCCAGCCAGGCGGTACCCGGGTCGCCGTCCACCGCCGCGTACCCGGCCACCGCCGGATCACCGCTCAGGTAGGACGAGGCGGCGGCCGTCACCGGCACCTCGTCCAGCGTCAACTGCCCGCCGGGACGGGGCACGGCGGTGAGGGCGAGCCGGTAGCTGCCGGCGGCCGGGCTGCGGAAGAGCCGGTCGATGCCGCGCGGCTCCTCCCCGGCGCGGGCAAGGAAGCGGTCGCACCGGACGACCGAGCCGGCCGGCCGGGTGCCGCTGCCGCCGCCGGACCCGCTCGCCGCGTCCGAGCCGGGGTCGGCGGAGACCGGGTAGCAGGCCGGCCGGTCGACCGAGCTGCGGCTGAACGACCAGGACACCGGCCCGACGAAACCGTTCGGCAGGTCCGTCGGGGTGCGCAGCGCCCGCCGTGCGGTGGTGCCCGGGATGGTCAGTTCCCGGATGCCGACCCCGCCGTCGAGCCGCTGCCCCGCCACGGCCAGCACCGTCACCCGGACCCGACCGGTCGACCCGGGCAGCGTGTAGTACGAGTGCGCGCCGAGCGTCTGGGCCACCTCGTGCTCCACCGAGCCCCGGTCGGTGGTGATCCGGAACCGGGTCACCGGCCAGCCCACCCCGAGGTCGTCGACGAACGCCAGCGAGACCCGGTCGACCTCACGCGGGGTGTCCAGGTCCACCTGGAGCCACTGCCCGACCGGCCCGGCCAGCGGCGCCGAGTGCCAGGCGGTGGCGTACTCGCCGTCCACGGCGGCGAACGGCAGGTGCGACGGGTCCGCGGGCGCGAGGTTGTCCACGAAGCTGGTCGCGGTGGAGGCGGTGACCTCGCGTACGCCCTGGTAGGTGGCGACGGTCTGGTGCCGCCGGCCGGAGAACGGCAGTACGTCGAGGGCGACCCGGCCCTGCCGGCCGGCCTCGGTCGCGGTCAGCGTCTGGCTGAGGTTGTCCCGGACCCGGCCGATGTCGCGTTCCCGGCGGCGCAGCCCGTCGGTGACGATCCACTCCCCGCCCACGGCCGCGCCACCGTCGTCCCCGCCCGCCGGCCGGTCCCCGGCCAGCACCACCGGCCGGCCCCGCTCCACCAGCCCCTGCTCCAGCAGGGGCAGCAGCGATTCGGGGCCGCCGCTGACCGTCGGCACGTCCTCGGCGAGCACCGCCGAGGTGGCCGGCACCGGGCGTTGCACCTCGTACACCTCGACCGCCGGCAGCGGTCCGGCGCCGTCGTCCACCGGGCTGCCCGGCGTCGTCCCGAACGTGGTGGTGCGGCCGAAGGTGGCCACCCGCGCGATGCCCGGTGACCCGGCCAGCGCGCGGCGCAGCAGCCCCACCGGCGGCGCGTCCACCTGGGTGCGGTCGAGGTCGTTGCGGAGCAGCACGTGCCGGAAACCGGCGCGGGCCAGGAAGTCGGCCAGCCCGGCCGAACCCCGGCCGCCGGCAAGCACGCTCTCGACGGTGTCCATCATCCGGGTGTTGCCGGCCGAGCCGAGCGGAATCTGGTGCCGGACCGCCCAGGGCGCCCCGGCGAGGGCCTGGAGCGGCTCGTCGACCGTGCGTCCCCACTCGTACTGGCCGAAGCCGGAACCGGGCACCACCAGCGTGCGGGCCAGCGCGTCCCGGTCGGCGAGCCAGGTCGCCGCCGACCGCCAGTGCGGCGGCAGGTCCGACCAGCCCGGCCCCGGCCGCAGCTGACCCAGCCAGGCCGGCGCGGCCGCGCCCAGGACCAGCAGCAGCACCGGTACGAACACCAGCGGTCGCAGCCGGAGGCGGGGGCGGCGCCGGGCGGCGGCGGTGTGCAGGCGGGTGGCCACCGCGTCGACGCCGTGCGCGAAGCCGAGCATCAGCGGCAGCCGCAGCACCGGGTCCAGCTTGTGCACGTTGCGGAACGGGGCCAGCGGGCCGTCCAGCAGCTCCCGGACCGGGCCGGAGAGCGGGCTGTCCAGGCTGCCGACGTAGCCCATGGTCAGCAGGGTCAGCCCGGCCAGGAAGCCGAGCACCAGGAAGCGCCGCTCGGGCAGCAGGTTGCCGGCGAGTCCGGCCAGCCCGACGAGCGCCACCACCGCGGTGAGCGCCATCAGCACCGGGTTGTCGATCAGCAGCCAGCCCGCCGGCCACCACGGGTCGCCCTGGACGATGTACGCCACCCACTGGTTGGTGCCCCGGACGGCCTGGAAGAGCGAGGCGACAGCGGTGGTCGTGGTGGACGACTCGATGTAGTCCAGGAACGGCAGGCTGTACTCGCCGAGCAGCAGCAGCGGCACGATCCACCACAGGCAGACGCCGACGACGCAGAGGCACCACCAGCCGACCAGGCGCAGGTGCTCGCGGTCCCACCGGCGGGTGAGCAGCCAGACTCCGGGCAGCAGCAGCGCCAGCAGCACCACCGCCGCGTTGATCCCGCCCATGGCGAGCACGGCCAGCGCCGACAGCGCGGCGGCCCGGCGCGGCGAGCCGAGCCGGCGCACCAGCACCAGCGGCAGCAGCACCCAGGGCAGCATCGCCGCGGCGAGGGTCTCCGAGGAGAGCGCGCCGATCTCGGTGAGCATCCGCGGCGCCAGCGCGTAGCCGAGCGCGGCCGCGTACCGGGTCGGTTCGGTGCCGATCCGCAGCGCCCGGGCCACCTGGAGCAGCCCGTAGAACGCCGCGACCAGCACCAGTGCGGTCCACAACCGCTGGGTGATCCACGGCGGTACGTGCAGCAGCTGGCCCGCGGCGAAGAACGGGCCCATCGGGAAGAGATACCCGTACGCCTGGTTCTGCAGCTCGCCGGAGGTCGCCTCCGGGTTCCACAGGTGCAGCGCCCGGGCCATGAAGTGCAGCGGGTTCGCGGCCAGATCCAGCTTGGTGTCGAAGGTGACCTGGCCGGGCCGCTGGACGAAGGCGATCACGGTGAGCAGCACCAGGGACAGGACGGTGCCGGGCGCCGCACGCACCGGCCGGGGGAGCCGCGGCCGGATCATCGGCGGCACTCCGGGGGCAGGCAGCTGAGGTCGGCGAGCGCGGAGAAGAAGATCTGCCGGATGCCGCTGGGCTGCTCGGCGCGGAACACCCGTCCCCCGGTGGCGTCCGCGATGGCGGTCAGCTCGTCCGGGTCGACGTCCTTGCCGAGGCCGATGAAGACGATCGGCAGCGGGCGGCGAGGATCCTGCAACTTGGCCAGCTCGGCCAGGAACTTCGCCCGGCCGATGCTCTCCTCGTCCTCGTTCCGGCCGTCGGTCATCACCAGCACCAGGTTGATCCGGCCGGGCGTCCAGTGCCGCCGCGCCTCCCGGTACGCGGCCAGGGTGGTGTCGTACAGCCCGGTGCCGCCCTGCGGCTTCACCCGCACGGCGGCCAGCCGCTCGGCCAGCCGCTGCCGCTGGCCCCGCAGCGGCGCCACCGGCAGGATCTCGCGGTAGTCCCGGTCGCCGTCCACCTTCGTGGCGAAGACCCAGATCCCGAGTTCGCTGCTGTCCAGCAGCAGGCCGGAGCCCTCGCGGGCCGCCTTGACGGTGGCGCCGAGCCGGGTCTCGCCGGTGCCGGGCACCGGCGCGGCCATCGAGCCGGAGATGTCCAGGACGGTGAGGATCCGGGCGCTGCGCTGCACGCCGCTCCAGCCGGTGAGCAGCTCGGTGACCGTCTCCTCGGCGGGCAGCGGCACCGGCCGCCACTCCGCCACCCGCAGCCGGCCGTCGTCGGGCATGGCCGGCGGGAAGCCCGCCGCGGTCCGGAAGCCGAACCCGGTCAGCGCGTCGCGGGACTCGATCGTGAGCAGGTTGGCGAGGAAGTCCGCGGCGGCCTCCCGGACGTGGCCGCGCGCGGCGGGCAGCACCGCGTACGGCAGGTCGAGCGACGGCACGCCGACCTCGGGGTACGCGGCGACCAGCTTGTCCGCACCGGCCAGCGCGTTGTGCTCCAGCACCGCCTGCTCGGTGGCCGCGACCGCGTCCGTCCGGGCCGGCAGGCCGCCACCCGGCACGAGCCCGCCCCCGCCGTCGCCGGCCTCGTACGTCCGCCCGGCCAACCGCCGCAGCGTCGCCGCCACCGCCGCCGCCGGCTCCCGTTCGTCGGCGGCCAGCGCGCGGACACCCAGCAGCGCCGCCACGCCGGTCGGGTCGGCCGCCGGGTCCGGCACCGCCACCGAGGCGGACTGGGCCCGCGGGCCGATCAGGGACGCCCAGGTCAGCGGCTTCGCCGGCCAGCCCAACCGGCGCGCGGCCGGCTCGGCGACCGCCAGCACCACGGGCGTGCTCGCCACCGACGTGCCGGTCGCCGGCACCTCGAAGGCGCCGCCGGCCCGGGCCCGACGCAGCCAGAACGTGGACTCCGGCAACCACGCGTCGGCGACGTCGACGGCGTTGGCGAGTTCCCCGGCCACCGCGGCGGACTCCCGGGCCTCGACCACGATCGACACGCAGGGCTGCCCGCCGACGGTCGCCCGGGCGATCCGGTCCAGGGCCGGCGCGATCACCGGCGCGGCGGCCACCCGCAGCCGGACCCGCTCGGCGCACTCCGGCACCCCCCGGTCGGCCCGCACGTACGCGACCGCCGCCCAGCCCGCCAGGAGCAGTGCCAGCGCCGCGCTCAGCAGCACCACCGGCGGTCGGCTGGAGAGGTAGCGCACCGGCGCGTCGCGCAGCACCGCCGGTCACCTCCTCGTCACTCACCGGGCATCCGGTAACGGTTGAAATGTCGTCGCGGCGGCGGCCGCGCCACCGGGGCGCCGAACCACCACACGCAGTGGCGCTGCACACCCTGCCAAGGTTTTCCGTCGCCGGCAAACCCCCGAACGACGCGCTGTCATTGGATCTTCGCTGCCGTTGCTGCCCATTGCGCGAGCGGGGCGGGCCGCCCTAGGGTGGCGCGATCGTGCTCACTTACTCACCGGTAGGAGCAGCGTGGACAACTCCGGCACCCCCTCACGCCACGTCCTGTTCCTCAACTGGCGCGACACCACCAACCCGGAAGGCGGCGGCTCCGAGGTCTACATCGAGCGGATCGCCGCCGAACTGGTCGCCGCCGGCCACCGGGTGACCCTGCTCTGCGCCGCGCACGGCAACGCCGGTCCGAGCGGCACCACCGCCGACGGGGTACGGGTGCTGCGACGGGGCGGCCGGCACACGGTCTACGCCCGGGCGGCGCTGACCTACCTCGCCGGCCGGTTCGGCCTCGGCCCGCTCGGCCGGCGCGGTCTCGGCCGCCCCGACCTGGTCGTCGACGTCTGCAACGGGGTGCCGTTCTTCGCGCCGCTCTACGCCGGGCGGCCGGTCGTCGCGCTGGTGCACCACGTGCACCGCGAGCAGTGGCCGGTGGTGTTCGGTCCGTTGATGGCCCGGTTGGGCTGGTGGATCGAGTCGTGGCTGGCGGTGCGGCTCTACCGGCGCTGCCGCTACGTCACCGTCTCGGAGGCGAGCCGCGCCGAGCTCGCCGAGTTGGGGGTGGCCGCCGAGCGGATCGACGTGGTGCCCAACGGCACTCCGCCGGTGAACGGCCCACCGCTGCCCCGCACCCCCCACCCGTCACTGCTGGTGCTGGGCCGGCTGGTGCCGCACAAGCGGGTGGAGATCGCCCTACGGACCGTCGCCGAACTGGTCGGCGAGCTACCCGAGCTGGAGCTGGTGGTGGCCGGTCAGGGGTGGTGGGAGAAGCCGCTGCGGGAGCTGTGCGAATCGCTCGGCATCACCCGCCACGTCCGGTTCACCGGCTTCATCAGCGAGGAGGAGAAGCACGCCGTGCTCTCCTCCGCCTGGCTCGCGCTCACCCCCTCGCTGAAGGAGGGCTGGGGGCTGACCATCGTCGAGGCCGCGGCCTGCAGCACCCCGACGGTGGCCTTCCGCTACGCCGGCGGGGTCGCCGAGGCGATGGTCGACGACGAGACCGGCGTGCTCGTCGACGACGAGGCCGAGTTCACCGCCCAGGTGCGCGAGCTGCTCGGCGACGACGTGCGGCGCAAGGCGATGGGCGAGGCGGCGTTCACCCACGCCGCCCGCTTCACCTGGGAGGCGACCGGGGCACGCTTCGCACAGCTGGTGGCCCAGGTGACGAACCGGGCCGGCTGACCACGGCGACGGACGAGGGGCGCCCGCGTCAGGCGGGCGCCCCTCGTCCGTCGTGGTTCAGCGCGTGCCGTACAGCGAAGGCTCGGCGCCCTGCTCGCCACTGACGTTGCTGGTGACGGCCTCGTCGGCGGACGTGCTGAGCACGTTCGCCAGACCGACACTCCCGAGCAGGCCGAGCACGACCCCGAGCACCCCGACGGCGACGAACGCGGGCAGGTTCCTCATCCACCTTCTCCTTCCGCGGGACTCGCGTGCCGGGACGCTACCACGCGGTAGCCCCCGCGCGCAGCGGCCGAACAACCGATGCCGATCACCACCATTCCGGCCAGCAGATGGGCGATCCCGACCGGCCCGGGCCGAGCCGGCGGGGTCGGCGCCGACCAGGCGGGGTTCTCGTAGAGGGTCAGCTCCGGTCCGTCGTGGACGGCCCGGAGCCCGGCCAGCGCCGCCGGGGGCGGGGCCGGGCCGGCCGCCCGCTGGACCAGCACCCAGCGCGGACCGGCGGCGGAGAGCGGCGCACCGGTGGCCAGCAGGTTCCGCACCCGGGCGGCCCGCGGGTCCTCGCCGGCGACCGCCAGCCCGCCCACCCGCAGCGTGTCGTCGATCAGCACCGGCGCGTCCAGCTGGCGCGCGGCGGGATCGATCACCACCTGGCCGTGGTTCCACGCGTAGCGCTGGTACTCCTGGAACGGCAGCGAGATCACCTCGCCCGGCCGTTCCGCCACCAACCGGGCCACCGCGGCCCAGTCCGCCGGCCAGCTCACCGGGCGCAGCCGGCCCGCGGCACCGATCGCCAGGTCGGGCAGGAGCGCCACCGGCAGCAGCGCCGCGCCGGCCAGCAGCACCCGGCCGGTGGCCGGGCCGAAGCGGGCCGCCAGCCGGTCGGCGAGCCGCTCCGCGCCGAGCGCCCCGGCCACCGCCAGGGCGAGCGCGAAGGGCATCAGCAGCTTCTGGCCGTCCCGGACCAGGCCGGCGCCCGGGACGGCGGCGACCAGCCAGCCGAGCACGGCCGGCCCGCCGGGCAGCGCGCCGGCCGCCGCCATCAGCCAGGAACCGGCGGCGAGCAGGCCGAGACGGACCACGGCAGCCGGCGGCAGACGCCGGCGCAGCAGCGGCACGCCGTACCCGGCGACCGCCAACAGCAGCACGGTGACCAGCGGCACCACCGCCCCGGCCCGGCTGGCGGGGGTGGTCTGCGCGTTCCAGATGCCGCCGGTGCCGGCCAGCGCGACCAGCGGCCCGCCCCAGTTCTCGGCGCGGGCGGCGAACGCCGCCACCCCGGCCGGGTCGGAACGGCCGGTTCCCGCGCTGACCAGCCCGGCCACCAGCCACGGCGCGTTCAGCAGCACCGTCGCGCCCAGGGCGAGCGCCGCCGATCTGGCCGCTCGCGGATACCGGCCCGGCACCAGCACCGCGATCGCGACCAGGGCGAGCAGACCGCCGGTGGGGGTGATCGCGGAAGCCGCCGCGGCGAGCAGCAGCCGGGGCAGCGACCCCGGCCGCCCCGCGCGCACCCCGAGCGCCGCCCGGACCAGCCAGGGCAGCGCGGCGTACGCGACCAGCAGCCCCCACTGCCCGATGAGCAGCCGCTCGGCGAGGTACGGCGTCCAGGCGTACCCGAGCGCGGCCACCACCCGCACCCCGACCCGTTCGGTCGGCACCAAACGCGCGGCGCCCAGCGCCGCCAGGTACAGGATCGCCACCAGCACCAGCCGTTGCAGCAGCCAGCCCGGCACCAGCTGGCTGGCCAGCGCCACCACCGCGTCCTGCGGCACCGCCCGGGGCAGCGCCGAGGCCGGGGCGATCACCTCCCAGCCCAGCGGCTGCCGGGGCACGAAGACCATGTCGTAGCGGAGCACGTAGCCGGGGAGCGCCAGCGGTGCGAGCACCACCGCCGTGACGGCGGCGGCGACCGCGTGCGGCACCAGCCGTTCGCGCATCCGTCGACCTCACCACTGCCGGGCGCGACCACCCGCCGCGCTGGTGGCGACACTGTACGCGGACCACCGGAACCATCCGTTGACCTGATGGGGTCACCGGTCGCCGGTGTGGCAGTCTTCCCGCCATGGCATCGACCGGACCCGAGACGGATTCGACCCGCGACCAGGCCGGCGCCGGTGGGCTGGTCCGCACCGATCCGATCCGGTCCATCGGTGTCGCGATGATCGTGATCAGCGTGCTGTGGCGGGCGCAGATCGCCTCCCGCGGCTTCCTGGCCGCCGACGACTACGTGCTGATCACGCAGTCCACCGAGTCGGACCTCACCCCGGGCTTCCTGCTCACCCTCTACAACAACCACTTCATGCCCGGTGGCCGGCTGCTGACCTGGCTGGTCACCGACGCGGTCGGGCTCACCTACTGGCCGTACGTGCTGCTGATGGCGGCCGGTCAGGCGGTGCTCAGCGTGGCCTTCTACCGGCTGCTCCGGACGCTGCTGCGGCCCAGCCGGCTGCTGCTCGTCCCGCTGGGGATGTTCCTGTTCAGCCCGCTGACCCTGGAGGCCACCTCCTGGTGGGCGGTCGGGGCGAACATGCTGCCCATGCAGCTGGCCATGGTGCTCGCCGTCGGCGCCCAGCTCAAGTACGTACGCACCGGCCGGCTGCGGCACCTGGTGTCGCTGGTGCTGGCCGTCCTGCTCGGTCTGCTCTTCTTCGAGAAGGCGCTGCTGGTCGTACCGCTGGTCTTCCTGTTCACGGTCTGCTTCTTCACCGAGGGCGGGCCGGTCCGCGGGGTGCTGACCGCACTGCGCCGCTGGTGGCCGTCCTGGCTGGTGCTGACCGCGCTGGTCGGCGCGTTCGCCGGGGTCTACCTCGACCGGTCCGAGTCGTCGCTGCGGCAGCCGGAGTCGGTCGGGGAGGTGCTGTCGTTCCTCGTCCAGCTGTTCGGCTCCACCCTCGTACCGGGTCTGCTCGGCGGTCCGTGGGGCTGGCTGGGCGCGGGGGACGGGGCGCCGGTGGTCGCACCGCCCGAGCTGGGCCGTTGGATCGCCTGGACGGTCTTCGCCGGCCTGATCCTGCTGACCCTGCGGCGGGACCGGGGAGCCGGCCGGGCCTGGCTGCTGCTCGGCACATACCTGGTCCTCGTCGCCGCGCTGCTGGGCGCCACCCGCCTCGGCTCGGTCTTCAGCGGGGTCGCCGGCGGCGTGCCCCGCTACGTCAGCGACGTCGTGGTGGTCGCCGCGATCTGCGTCGGGGTCGCGCTCGTCGGGATCGCCCGCCCGGTTCCGGACCCGTCGCTCGCCGCTGGTCCGGGGGACGCCGCGCCGGAGCCGACCCCCGGACCGGAGGACTCCCACCCGGAGCCCGCCCGCGAGCCGGTCGCGGTCGCCGCACGCCGTTCGGTCGCGGCCTTCTCCGCGGGCGCCGGCGTCATCCACGCCGAGGCCCCGCCCGAGCCCGAGCAGACCCCGCCACCGGCCGAGCCGACCACCGGGCCAACGGCCGGGCCGGAATTCGGGGCCGGGCCGGTGCCCGGCCGGGAGCCCCAAACCGGCGCGAGGGCCGGAGCCGGCGGTGCGCACGCGCCGGCCGGACGCGACCCGGGGACCACCCCCGGCGCCCCGGGCCACGCGACGGGACAGCGGCCGGCGGCGCCCCCGCCGCCGGACTGGCTGGGGCCGGTGCCCGAGCGCTACCGCGAGGTGGTCACCGCCGGTCTCGCGCTGCTCCTGGTGGCGGCGATGTTCGGGACGGTCTGGACCACCTCCCGGTACAGCGACGAGTGGGCCCAGAAGTACGGCCGCTCCTACCTCGACACCGCCCGGATCGAGCTGGCCAGCGCCCCGCCCGGCACGGTCTTCTTCGACACCCCGGTCCCGAACGAGGTGGTGCCGGACCTGGCCTGGCCGTACAACCTCCAGTCGCGGTTCTTCGCCGCCGCCGGCACCCGGCCGGAATTCGTGCACGAGACGGAGAACGCCTCGGTGATGGACGGCCTCGGCCGGGTCCAGGTGGCGACCATCCACGGCAGCACCATCAAGCCCGGCCCGCAGGAGGGCTGCGGCTACCTGGTCGCGGCCGGCCAGACCGTGCGGATGCCGCTGGAACAACCACGCGACGACTGGTTCTGGATCGTGCGCATCGGCTACCTGAGTTCCGCCGACGGCACCGCCGTGCTGCGGCTCGGCCAGGGCAGCCACACGTTCCCGGTCAAGAAGGGGCTGAACCAACGGTTCTTCGAGATCAGCGGCGGAGGGGACGCGGTGGAGCTGACCGTGACCGGAACGGACCTGACGCTCTGCACCAACGAGATCGCGATCGGCAACCCGATGCCGAAGCCCGAGTGATCAGCGAGGGGCACCGGACGGCGGAGTCGCCGGCGACCGGCGGTGGCGACAGCCCCGGCCGGGACACCGGGGCGGTCCGGCTGGGCGCGGCGGGCGTCGCGGTCACCGCCGCGGCCATGCTCACCAACGCGCTGGCCTACCTGGTGCCGGTGCTCGGCGCCCGCCGGTTGACCGCCGGCGACCTGGGCGCGTTGGCCACCGTGCTGGCGCTCGGCGCCATCGCCGCGGTGCCCGGGTTCGGCCTGCAGATCGCAGTGGCGGCGCACCGGGCGCGGTGGGGAACCAGCGGCGCGGCGCGGCTGGGCCTGCGCACCGCCGCGGTCACCGCCGGGGTGACCCTCGCGGCAGCCCCGGTGCTCAGCGCGGCGCTGCGGCTGCCGGTGGCGCTGACCCTGCTGCTCGCGGCGAGCACGTTCGCCACCGTGCTGGCCGGTCGTTGGCTCGGCGAACTCCAGGGCGACCAACGCTTCCTGCGGCTCTCCGTGGCGATGTCCGCGCTCGCCGCCGGGCGGTACGGCGGGCTGGTCGTCGGGCTCGTCCTCGACCGGGGGCCGGTCGGCGCCCTGCTGTTCGGCACGCTCACCGGTTTCCTCGTCCTGCCGCTGCTGGCCCGCCTCGCCAGGCCGGGCACCGGTGCCGGGCCCGGCGCCCCGGCGGCCGGCCCGGCCCGGGATCCCGGCCTGACCGCCCGGCACGTGCTGACCGCGTGCGGCGCCACCCTGGCCATGCTCGTCATCTCGTACGCCGACCTGATCCTCGCCCGCCAACTGCTGCCTCCCGACGGCTCCGGCGGGTACGCGGTCGGCTCCGTGCTCACCAAGGGAGCGCTCTGGGCCCCCCAGGTGGTCACCCTGCTGGTGCTGCCCCGGCTGGCCCGCGGCGACCGACGCGCCCGGGCGCTGGCGCTCGCGGTCATCCTGGCCTGCGGGGCGGTGCTGGTGACCGCCGCCGCGGTCGCCGGCGAGCTGGCCTTCCACCTGGCCGGCGGCTCGGACTACCTGCACCTGGCCGGCGAGGCGCCGCTCTTCGCCGCCACCGGCGCCCTCTACGCCGTGGTGTTCATGCTGGTGAACGACCGGGTGGCGGCGGGCGGCCGGTGGCCGGCCGCGCCGCTCTGGGTGGCCACCGCGGGCCTGGCCGGAGTGGCTCTGCTGGTCGCGCCCCGCACGGTCGAGGGGGTGCTCACCACCGCGCTGGTCACCGCCGGCGGGACCGCGGTCGCGATGGCCTGGCTGGCGTTGCGGCCCGGACGCCGCTGACCGGCGGCTCAGTCGCCGGCGGCCAGCCAGGAACCGAGCAGGTGGTGGTCGATCGAGTCGGGCCGGCCGAGCGGCCGACCCGCGGCCGCCCGCGCCCGCAGCTCGTCCCGGGTGAACCAGCGCGCCTCCACCAGTTCCTCCCCGTCGACCCGCACCGCCTCGGAGGCGGCGGTGGCCCGGAAGCCGACCATCAGCCCGGCCGGGAAGGGCCACGCCTGCGACCCCTGGTACGCCAGGTCGGTCACCGTCACCCCGGCCTCCTCGGCCATCTCCCGCCGGACCGCGTCCTCCAGGCTCTCGCCCACCTCGACGAACCCGGCGAGCGTCGAGTACGCCCCCTCCGGCGCGCCGCGGTGCCGGGCCAGCAGGCAGCGGTCCGGGGTGCCGGGCGCCTCGACCAGCACGATGACCGCCGGTTCGATCCGGGGGAAGAGCAGCCGCCCGCAGCGGGGGCCGGCGCAGGAGCGGACGTGCCCACCGTCGCGGGGCGTGGTCCGCGCGCCGCAGCTGCCGCAGTGGCGCTGCTGCCGGTGCCAGTGCAGCAGGCCCCGCGCGTACGCCTGCGCGGACGCCTCGGCCGGGCCGAGCCGGCCCACCAGCGCCCGCACGTCGACCGCCGAGGCCGCCCCGGCCAGCCGGACCGCCTCCGCCTCGGGTTGGCCGGAGAGGTCGACGGCGAAGAGCGCGGCGGCACCGTCCAGGCCGAGGAAGACCGTCTCGTCGGCGGCGGCGAGCACCCCGGCGGCCCGCTCGGCGGTCAGCCGCACCGGCGCCTCGTCGGCCGCGACCAGGCTGCGGTCCCGCCACAGCGGCAGCACGCCGGTCTTCGGATCGGTCAGCAGGGCGGCGATCCGGTCCGGATCGGTGCGCAGCGACCCCGCCCGGTCCAGCCAGCCGCCGCCGTACGCCAGGACCACCTCGTCCGCCCGCATGCCCATACCGTGTCACGCCCGCCGTCGGGCCCGCGCACCGGGCGGGGGCCCGGCGACACGCCGGCGCGACACGCGGTGCCGGCGGACCCGGGGCGCAGACTCCCCACCGCCCGGCCGTTGGCTACCGTAGGTGTCTTCTGGGGGAACGCTCCCCGCGTGGCACGTCCCGATCGAGGTTGCTGTGACGCTGTACGGCGAGAAACTTCCACCTGCCGACGACCGGCCCACCGTCCAGGTCACCGCGGTCAGCTGGCCCGGTGACGAGCCGGCGGCCGGCGGCCCCGCGGGCGGGCCGCCACGGCGGCGCCGGATCCGGATGCTGCTCGCCGCCGGGGTCACCACCGCGGTGCTGGCCTCGGTGGCCGGCGTCGGCGCCTACGCGTACGCCGGTGACGTGCCGCGCGGCACCACGGTGCTCGGCGCGGAGCTGGGCGGCCGGAGCCGGGCGGACGCGGCCCGGGAGCTCCGCGCCGAACTGGACCGCCGCGCCGCCGAGTTCGCCGCGCCACTGCCGGTACGGGTGGGCGAGCGGACCGCCGAGCTCAACCCGGCCGACGTCGGCCTCGCGGTCGACGTGGACGCGACCGTGGCGGCGGCGGCCGAGGCCCGGGCGCACCCGGTCGACCGGCTGGTCGGCAACCGCACGGTCCCGCCGGTGGTCACGGTCGACGTGGCCCGGCTCGACGCCGCGCTCGACACGGTCGTCGGCGACCAGGGCCGGAAGATGACCATGCCGGCGATCACCTTCTCCGGCACCACGCCCAAGGCGGTCCACCCGAAGCCGAGCCTGGCGCTCGACCCGGAGCGCTCCGCCGAGGCGGTGCGCCAGGGGTGGCTGAGCGGGCAGCCGGTCACCGTCCCGCTGGTCGAGACGCACCCGGCGACCAGCGCCGAGGAGGTGGACCGGCTGGTCGCCGAGCTGGCGAAGCCGGCCGTGGCCGCGCCGGTGAAGATCACCACCGACAAGGGCTCGGTCACCATTCCGCCGAAGGCGATCGCGAAGAGCCTGCGGTTCACCGCCGACAAGGCCGGCACGCTGACCCCGCAGGTGGACGTGAAGCGGCTGCGCGCGGCGCTGGGGGACGACCTGGCGGCGATCGAGGCGCCGCCGAAGGACGCCCGGATGGCGATCTCCGGCGGCAAGCCGAAGGTGGTCGACAACGGTCGGCCCGGGCAGCAGCTGGACAGCGCGGCGCTCGCCCGGGACCTGCTCGCGGTCCTGCCGAAGACCGACGGCCGGGAGGTCACCGGCGAGCTGAAGCCGGCGCAGCCGGAGCTGACCGCGGAGAAGCTGGGCGGGCTGGGGATCAAGGAGAAGGTTTCCACGTTCACCACCCGGTTCACCGGCGGCCTCTCCTCGCCGCGGAGCCAGAACATCATCACCATCGCCAAGGACGTGGACGGCACCGTGGTGCTGCCCGGCGAGACCTTCTCGCTGAACGGCCACACCGGCGAGCGCGGCTACGCCCAGGGCTACCGGGACGCCCCGGTCATCCTGGACGGCAAGCTGGTGCCCGGCGTGGGCGGCGGCACCTCGCAGTTCACCACCACGCTGTTCAACGCCACGTACTACGCCGGCCTGGAGGACGTCGAGCACAAGCCGCACTCCTACTGGTTCAGCCGGTACCCGGCGGTCATCGAGTCGACGATCTTCTGGCCGGACCTGGACTTCAAGTTCCGCAACAACACCGAGCACGGCGTGCTGATCGACACGTCGTACACGTCCAGCTCGATCACCGTGTCGATCTGGAGCACGAAGATCTACGACAGCGTGCGGACCGAGTACAGCCCGCGCCGGAACATCACCAAGCCGAAGACCATCTACCTGGAGCCGGGCCCGTCGTGCATCCCGGCGAACGGCATCGACGGCTTCACCCAGGACGCGTACCGGGTCATCCGCAAGGACGGCAAGGTCGTCAAGCGGGAGAAGTTCACCTGGCGCTACGACGCGGAGCCCCGCTACATCTGCGGCACCGAACCGTCCTGACGCCCGCCGGGCGCACGCACGCAGATGCCCCGCCGGCTTCGCCCCGGCGGGGCATCCTTGTGTCGTACGCGCGCTCACGGCCGTGCCTGCGCCAGTCCTTGCCGTACGCCGTCCGCGTCCAGGTCCGCGCCGTAGACGGGGGTATCGGGCTGCTGGCGCCAGCTCTCGTCCAGCGATCCACCGTCGACCGGGTCGAAGCCCAGGGCGTCCACCAGGTCCATCACCATCCGCTTCGCCGCGGCGTCGTCGCCGGCCACCGGCAGCGCGATCCGGCCCGCCTCGCCCGCCGGCCGCCCGTACTCCATCAGGTGCTGCGCCATGATCGAGTTGAACGCCTTCACCACCCGGGCGTCGGTGAAGTGGTCGGCGGTCCACCGGCTGGACGTGACACTCCGGTCCAGCAGGTCCGGGATGTCGCCGTCCCGCTCGGGGTAGTAGTTGTCGGCGTCGACGACCACCTTGCCGGCGAAGGGTTCGGGCGGCAGGTCCGGTACGGCCTTCAGCGGCACCGCCACCACGACCAGGTCCGCGTCCCGGGCCGCCTGCTCGATGGTGCCGGCCGTCGCGCCGGTCTCCTGGGCCAGCTGGCTCAGGGTTTGCGGGCCGCGTGAGTTGGCCACCGTGACGTCGTGCCCGAGATCGCGAAGGCGGCGGGTGAGCGTCCCGCCGATGTGCCCGGATCCGATGATGCCGATCTTCATACCCGCTCCCCACGTCGACGGGGCTGGGCCCCGCCACGACGGTACGAGACGCGCCGCCCGGTGGGGGTGGATTCGGCGGATCACCCGGCGGGAGCGGATCCGGCGAGGTCGCCCGGTGGGAGTGGACCCCGCGAGATCGCCCGGTGGGAGTGGACCCCGCGAGATCGCCCGGTGGTTGGCCGCAGTGTTTGCTCGCGGTCAGGCTTGATCCCTACGCCGGGCACAGCTGCGGGCGGTCAGGCTTGGTGCCTACGCCGGGGCCCGGCGGGCCACACCCTCGTCGTGGTGGCGCTCCGTCCATACCCGGCGGTCAGCGTCGGCGCGGGCATCGCCCTGGCCTGTCATTGTCGGCGCTCGGGTCTCGGGGGTCCTGGTGGTTTCCAGGGGTGGAATGCATTCAGGGCCACCCCGTGCGGGGTGGCCCTGAATGGAAAGGTTGTCCGGCGGTGTCCTACTCTCCCACACCCTCCCGAGTGCAGTACCATCGGCGCTGGAGGGCTTAGCTTCCGGGTT